>NZ_JCALDB010000009.1:0-195965 GCF_059812645.1 Mycobacterium sp. NGS45
CTAGTGGGCGCCGAACTGCCCTCCCGGACAGCGGGGCGCCGATAGCCTGCGCTGTGATGAAGAAGTTGCTCGCCGCCGCCGGCCTCGGATTGGCCGCGGCCGGCTTCCGTCGCCACCGCGCGCTGCGCGACGACCTGGCCGCCATCCCCGCCGAGTACCGCAGCCCGCTGCTGATGCTGCTGGCCACCGATGTCACCGCGGGTTCACTGCGGTTCAACCGAATGCTCTTCGGCGGCATCCGGACGCCCGCCGGCCGCGGCGTGACGGTGCGCACGCAGCACGTCGGCGCCGTGCCGGTCGAGGTCAGCACCCCCGACGGCACCCGGGTGCGTCCGGGTGTGCTCTACCTGCACGGCGGCGGCATGGTCCTGGGTTCACCGAAGGTCGAGGCGTTCAACAGCGCCCGCACCGCGCGCGAACTGGACGCCGTCGTCGTCTCCCCGGACTACCGGCTGGCGCCCGAGCATCGGTACCCGGCCGCGCTGGATGACTGCATGGCGGCGCTGTACTGGATGCGCGAGCACGCCGCGGAACTGGGCATCGACGCCGAGCGGATCGCGGTCACCGGATCAAGCGCCGGCGGTGGTCTGGCAGCGGCAGTGGCCCAACGCGCGTACGACGAGGGCATCCGGTTGCGCGCGCAGACCCTGTACTACCCGATGCTCGACGATCGCACCGTGCTGCGCGACACCGGCCACCGCGGCCGCTTCGCGTGGACGACGGGTTCGAATCGGTTCGGCTGGACCAGCTACCTCGGGCACCCGCCGCGGGAATCCGACGCCCCGCAGTATGCCGCGCCGGCCCGACGCGAGGATCTGGCCGGGTTGGCCCCAGCCTGGATCGGCGTGGGCGAGCTGGACCTGTTCCACGACGAATCGGTCGACTACGCCGAGCGGTTACAGGCCGCGGGGGTGCCGTGTGAGCTGCTCACCGTGCCCGGTATGTATCACGGGGCCGATGCCTTGGCGGCGAAAACCGCTGCCATGCAAGAATTTCGACGCGCCGACAGCCAGCATCTGCGCACCCATTTGGCGCCGGATCACACGTAGAGCGCGGGGAACGGGCCGAACGGCAGGTTGCGCACCACGAACCACGCCACGGCGATGACCAGCGCCACCATCGCGGCCCACCGGTGGTGCTGCCAACTGCGCACCACCCGATTACTCAGCCGGCCGTACAGCCAGGCCCCGTAGGCCCACAGCAGCAGACCGATCGCAAGCAGACCGACCGCGTTGTAGCGCAGCGCGCCGAGCACGTCGCCGTGCAGCATCGAATAGATCATCCGCAGGCTGCCGCAACCCGGGCAGTCGATGCCCAGCAGCGCCTTGGTCGGGCAGACCGGCAACAGCCCGCCGGGTGTGGTCGGGTCGGCCAGCGCGATCACCGCGCAACCGGCGACCGCGACCGCCGCCACCCCCACCGGCTGCGCCAGGCGGCGCAGCACGGCGGGTTGGTGGACGACGACGGACACGGCTGCCGACTAGTAGGACGACATGCTGGCGACGCCGCCGGCGACCATCACGATCAGGTAGATGACAGCGACCACCACGCCGGCGATCGCGCCCCAGATGGCGAACTTCTTGGCATCCTCGGCGGCCTTCTGCGCCTCGGCGTAATTCCCGCCGGCCCACAGCCCGTTGACCTTGGCGGAGTTGACGATGGACACGATGCCCAGCGGCAGACAGCACAGCACGGTGACCAGGATGGCCCAGACCAGGTAGTTGTCCGGGGGCGGCCCGGCAGCGCCCGGCGTCGGTCCGCCGTAGTACGGCTGATCGGGCGGGGGCGGCGGCGGATAGCTCATGGATGCAGATCCTCTGGGGAGTAGGAATGGAACCGAACCGGAGCCCGGCGTGCGGATGTCCTACCCCGCCTCCGAAGCACCATTCCGGATGCTAACGCACCCCGCAGCCGGACGACTGCAGAAACTTGGCCGGCCGGACCGAGTTAGCCGGTCGAGCGCACCGGCTCGATCGGCAGCCACCGCAACGCACCCGGCGCCTGCGCGGGTACCACCGGATGCTCGGGCGCGATCGGGTCCAGCCGGCGGTACGGCTGGCCCTGCACCGGGCGCAGTTCCTCGCCGGACTTGTTGGGCCACAACGCCGCAGCGCGTTCGGCCTGCGCGCTGATCGACAGCGACGGATTGACGCCCAGGTTGGCCGAGATCGCCGCACCGTCCATCACGTGCAGCGTCGGGTAGCCGTACACCCGCTGATACGGGTCGATCACGCCGGTTTCCGGATTGTCGCTGATCGCCGCTCCACCGAGGAAGTGCGCGGTCAGCGGGATGTTGAACAGCTCGCCCCAGGTACCACCGGCCACCCCGTCGATCTTGGCCGCGATCCGGCGGGTCACCTCGTTGCCGGCCGGGATCCAGGTCGGGTTGGGTTCGCCGTGCCCCTGTTTGCTGCTCATCACCCGCAGCCCCAACTTGGTCTTGCGGGTGAACGTGGTGATCGAGTTGTCCAGATGCTGCATCACCAGCGCGATCATGGTGCGTTCGCTCCACCGGGACGGGTTGAGCAGCCGCAGCATCTTGCCCGGATCTTCGCGGGCCTGATCGAGCAGCTGACGCCAGCGCGGCACGTCGGTGCCTTGCGGTCCGGTGCCGTCGGTCATCAGGGTCTGCAGCAGGCCCATCGCGTTGGAGCCCTTGCCGTAGCGCACCGGTTCGACGTGGGTGTCGCCGGTGGGATGGATCGACGACGTGATCGCCACGCCGTGAGTCAGATCCAGATCCTCGCCGACCGCGAGCCGACCGGCGCCGACGATGGATTCCGAGTTGGTCCGGGTCAGCACACCGAGCTGGCTGGAGAGCTTGGGCAGCTTGCCGGTGTCGCGCATCTTGAACAACAACCGCTGGGTGCCGTAGGTCCCGGCCGCCAACACCAGGTGGGTGGCGGTGAAGGTGCGCCGCTTGCGCCGCAACATCCGCCCGGTGCGCACGGTGTGCACCTCCCACAGGCCGTCGGCGCGCTGTTCGAACCCGGTCACGGTGGTCATCGGATGCACCCGGGCCCCGGCCGATTCCGCCAGCCCCAGGTAGTTCTTCACCAGGGTGTTCTTGGCGCCATGCCGACAACCGGTCATGCATTCGCCGCATTCGATGCAGCCGGTGCGCTCCGGGCCTGCGCCGCCGAAGTACGGGTCGGGCACCTTCTTGCCAGGCGTCTTGGTGCCGTCGGGACCGAAGAACACCCCGACCGGGGTGGCCACGAAGGTGTCGCCGACGCCCATGTCCTCGGCCACTTCCTTCATGATCCGGTCGGCGTCGGTGAAGGTCGGATTGGTGACCACGCCCAGCATCCGCTTGGCCTGCTCGTAGTGCGGCATCAACTCGGCGCGCCAGTCGGTGATGTGCTTCCACTGCTTGTCGTTGAAGAACGGCTCCGGCGGCACGTACAGGGTGTTGGCGTAGTTCAGCGAACCTCCGCCGACACCGGCCCCGGCCAGGATCATCACGTTGCGCAGCAAATGGATGCGCTGGATGCCGTAGCAACCCAGTTTGGGCGCCCACAGGAACCTGCGCAGGTCCCAGGAAGTCTTGGCGAAGTCCGCGTCAGTGAAGCGCTGCCCGGCTTCCAGTACGCCGACCCGGTAACCCTTCTCGGTGAGCCGCAACGCGCTGACGCTGCCGCCGAAACCCGAGCCGATGATCAAAACGTCGTAGTCCGGATCCATCGGCTCAGTATGGACTTACTCGCCGGTAACCTCTAGCGAGGTTGCCCTAACTTGGGGCGGCTGCGGCGGGGTCGGGTGCGTGAACCGTCAATTGTGTACGCGGCTTCTCGCGAAACGTGTTCACAATTCACGGTTCACGAACCGACCGGCCGGCCGGCACTCAGCTCCCGACGGTCAGGCCGACCTTCTGGAACTCCTTGAGGTCGCAGTACCCGGCCTTGGCCATCGACCGGCGCAGCCCGCCGACCAGGTTCAGCGAACCGAACGGGTCGTCGCTGGGTCCGTTGAGCACGTCGTCCAGCGACGGCCGCTCCCCCACCGCGATCTGCAGCAGCGCGCCGCGCGGCAACGACGGGTGCGCCGCGGCCGACGGCCAGAACCAGCCGTCGCCGAGCGCCTCGGCCGAGGCCGCCAGCGGTGTGCCGAGTACGACCGCGTCGGCGCCGCAGGCGATCGCCTTGGCCAGATCGCCCGAACTGTGGATGTCGCCGTCGGCCAGCACGTGCACGTACCGGCCGCCGGTCTCGTCGAGGTACTCGCGGCGGGCCGCGGCCGCGTCGGCGATCGCGGTGGCCATCGGCACGCTGATACCGAGCACCTCGTCGCTGGTGGTCGCACCGGCCGTCGACCCGTAGCCGACGATCACGCCGGCCGCCCCGGTGCGCATCAGGTGCAGCGCGGTGCGGTGGTCGAGCACCCCGCCGGCCACCACCGGCACGTCGAGCTCGGAGATGAAAGTCTTGAGGTTCAGCGGCTCACCGTCGGAAGCGACCCGCTCCGCGGAGATGATCGAACCCTGGATCACCAGCAGGTCGATCCCGGCCGCCACCAGCGCCGGCGTGAGCACCTGCGCGTTCTGCGGGCTGACCCGCACGGCCGTGGTCACCCCGGCCTCCCGGATCCGGGCGACGGCGGCGCCGAGCAACTCGGGATCCAGCGGCGCGGCATGCAGCTGCTGCAGCAACCGCACCGCGGCCGACGGCTCAGGCTCCTTGGCCGCCGCCTCGACGACCTGCGCGATCTTGGCTTCGACGTCGGCGTGCCGGCCGATCAGGCCCTCGCCGTTGAGCACCCCGAGACCGCCCAGCCGGCCCAGTTCGATGGCGAACTCCGGCGACACCAGGGCATCGGTGGCGTGGCTGACCACCGGGATCTCGAACCGGTAGGCATCCAGTTGCCAGGCCGTCGACACATCCTTGGAGGACCGGGTACGCCGGGACGGGACGATGTTGACGTCGGCCAATTCATAGGTCCGGCGGGCAGTTCTGCCCATGCCGATTTCGACCAGATCGCGCACTTAAGTTTCTCCCTCTAGCGCGAGTAGTAGTTCGGCGCTTCGACGGTCATGGTGATGTCGTGCGGGTGGCTTTCCTTGAGTCCCGCGGCGGTGATCCGAACGAACTGGGCGCGGTGCAGGTCCTCGATGCTGGCCGATCCGGTGTATCCCATCGCAGCCCGCAGACCACCGGTGAGCTGGTGGATCACCGTCGACAGCGGACCGCGGAACGGCACCCGGCCCTCGATGCCCTCGGGCACCAGCTTGTCCTCGGAGAGTACGTCGTCCTGGAAGTAGCGGTCCTTGGAGAACGAGCCGCGGGTGCCGCCGGCCGCGCCGCGGCCCTGCATGGCGCCCAGCGAGCCCATCCCGCGGTAACTCTTGAACTGTTTGCCGTTGACCAGGATCAGGTCACCGGGCGACTCCGCGGTACCGGCCAGCAGCGAACCCAACATGGCCGTGGAGGCGCCGGCGGCCAGCGCCTTGGCGATGTCCCCGGAGTACTGCAGGCCACCGTCGGCGATCACCGGCACACCGTGCGGCGCGCACGCCGCGTTGGCTTCCAGGATCGCGGTGATCTGCGGCGCCCCGACCCCGGCCACCACCCGGGTGGTGCAGATCGAGCCCGGTCCGACGCCCACCTTGACCGCATCGGCACCGGCCTCCACCAGGGCGGCCGCGGCACCGCGGGTCGCGACGTTGCCGCCGACCACCTCGACCCGCTCGCCCACCTCACCCTTGAGCTTGCCGACCATGTCCAGCACCCGACGGTTGTGTGCGTGCGCGGTGTCCACGATCAGCACGTCGACGCCGGCGTCGACCAGGGCCATCGAGCGTTCCCAGGCGTCGTCGCCGACGCCCACGGCGGCCCCGACCAGCAGCCGCCCGTCGCTGTCCTTGGTCGCGTTCGGATGCTGTTCGGTCTTGACGAAGTCCTTGACCGTGATCAGACCGGTGAGCTTGCCGTGTCCGTCGACGATCGGCAGCTTCTCGATCTTGTGCCGGCGCAGCAGCCCCAGCGCGGCGTCGGCGCTGACCCCTTCGCGGGCGGTGATCAGCGGCGCCTTGGTCATCACCTCGGCGACCGGCTTGTTCAGGTCGACCTCGAAGCGCATGTCGCGGTTGGTGATGATGCCGACGAGCGCGCCGGCGTCGTCCACCACCGGCAACCCGGAGATCCGGAACCGCGCGCACATGGCGTCGACCTCGGCCAGCGTGTTGTTCGGCGAGCAGGTCACCGGGTCGGTGACCATCCCGGCCTCGGAACGCTTGACGGTTTCGACCTGGCCGGCCTGCTCGGCCAGCGGAAGGTTGCGGTGCAGTACGCCCATGCCACCGGCGCGGGCCATCGCGATGGCCATCCGGGCCTCGGTCACGGTGTCCATCGCCGAGCTGACCAACGGCACGTTGAGCCGGATCTTGCGGGTCAGCTGGCTCGACGTGTTGGCCGTGGCCGGGATGACGTCGGAGGCAGCCGGCAGTAGCAGCACGTCGTCGAAGGTGAGACCCAGCATCGCGATCTTGGTCGGATCATCGCCACCGGTCGGCACTGCGTCGGTGCGGAATTCGGCGTCGGATACTGGTCGAGCCATCGGCGAGGCCTCCCATTGGAATGTACGGCGAGGAGACCATCCTATCGGCTCGTGGCAGCCCCGATGACGCCCCCGGCGCCGCGGCCTGGCCTGGGATCCGCTGGCCTCCGCGCAGCTGGCTGCGTAGGGTGGAGGCGTGCGCGACCACCTGCCACCGGGATTGCCACCGGATCCGTTTGCTGACGACCCCCACGACCCGTCAGCAGCACTGGATGCCATCGAGCCGGGTACCCCACTGGACCCGCAGGAGCGTGCCGCGGTCGAAGCCGATCTGGCCGACCTGGCGATCTACGAAGCTCTCTTGGCGCACAAGGGGATTCGCGGTCTGGTGGTGTGCTGTGACGATTGTCAGCAGGACCACTACCACGACTGGGACATGCTGCGCGCCAACCTGCTGCAACTGCTGGTCGACGGGACCGTGCGCCCGCACGAACCGGCCTACGACCCGGAACCGGACGCCTACGTCACCTGGGACTACTGCCGGGGCTACGCCGATGCGTCGCTCAACGAAGCAGCCTCGGAAAGTGATGGATATCGCTGATCTGCGGCTTTGATCGCCGCGTGCTCAGCCCGCTCGCTCAGCCCTGGTCGTCGGCCGCCACCGTGGTGGTGGTGGTGGTGGTGGTGACGACGGCTTCTTCCTCTTCCTCGGCGGCCTCGGCCACCGACGGCTCGGCAGCCGGTGCCTGCTCGACTACTTCTTCCTCGGCGGCCGCCGGCGCACTGGGTTCGACCTGAACCACCGTGCTGGTGACCGGCCCTCCGGTCACCGACGTCGGCACCTGCGCGGCCGGTGACCCCGGCGTGGTCGGCACCGAGG
This sequence comes from Mycobacterium sp. NGS45, assembly GCF_059812645.1. Lineage (NCBI taxonomy): Bacteria > Bacillati > Actinomycetota > Actinomycetes > Mycobacteriales > Mycobacteriaceae > Mycobacterium > Mycobacterium sp. NGS45. The sequence goes on from NZ_JCALDB010000009.1 coordinate 7,373, forward strand.
TCGGCGGTGCGGAGGTACGCGGCGCACTGGTCGCCGTCGCCGTCGTCGCCGGCGCCGACGTCGGGGTCGGGGTCGCAGAAGGCGACGCCGAGGTGGGCGTGGTGGCCGGCGCCGAGGTGGACGTGGCCGGCGCGCTCGTCACCGCCGACGTCTCGGTGCCGGACGGCTCGGTGGTCTCGGCACCCGACGGCTCGGTGGTCTGGGTGCCCGACGTCTCGGAGCCGGTGGTCTCGCTGGTCTCGGGAGCCGAAGATTCGGTGGTCGTGGTGACGGCCTCGGTCAGGGCCTGCTCACCGGGCTGTTCGCTGGGCGGCACGGTGGCCTCCGGGTCCCGGGTTTCGACCTTGGCGTGCAACAGATTCCACTCGTCTTGCAGTTCCTGACGGCGCGCGGTGTCATCGACCGTCTGCACCGAGGTGCTGACCGCTTCCAGCTTCTGCTGGGCCTGTTCCCAGTTGCCGGCCTCGATCATCCGCTGCACTTCGGCCATCTCGGTCTGCGCGGCCAGCATCACGCGGTCGTCGCGCACCGACTGCGGCTCGCCGAACACCGTGGTGCGCAGTCCGTAGAGGGCGTCGTTGGGGCCGGCCCCGGCCACCACCCCGGCGAAACCGCCCACGCACAGCATGGCTGCGGCGATCGACCCGACCAAGGTCAGGCCGCGCCGAGACGGTGGCGTGGACGCCCGCGCCGACAACCCTTCGTGCAGCGCATCCTCGGCGGCGTCCAGGTCGATCAGTCCGGCCGACGGGCCGCGCACGTCGTCGCGCCAGGCTTCGAGCAGCTCGAACAGCGCGGCATCGCCCGGGTCGGCCGGGCGAACCCGGCGTTCCGCGGCCAACGCGTCGAGCAGTTGATCGGTCTGCGCGATGGCATCCAACGATTCGGGTCCGCCCCGTTCGAAGTCAGCCACGGTCATATCCCGTCTCTGCGATCTGCGCCTTGAGCCGCGCGAGCGCCCGATGTTGGGCCACCCGCACGGCGCCGGCCGTGCTGCCGACGGCCTCCGCCGTCTCTTCGGCGGACATGCCGACGACCACGCGCAAGATCAAGATCTCGCGCTGTTTTTCTGGCAACACCTGCAGCAAGGCGTCCATCCGAGCAGCCGCGTCGGAGTTGATCGCCATCTGCTCGGGACCCATGTCCAGCGAATACCGCTCGGGCACGGATTCGGTCGGCTCGGCGCGGTTGCGGGCGGCGGCCCGGTGCGCGTCGGCGACCTTGTGCGCTGCGATGCCGTACACGAAGGCCAGGAACGGTCGTCCCTGATCCTGGTAGCGCGGCAACGCCATCATGGCGGCCAAGCACACCTCCTGTGCCACGTCATCAGCTGAGAGCCCGCTGCGCTCCGCGGTTCCGATTCGTGCCCGGCAATACCGGACCACGACCGGGCGGATGGTCTCCAGCACTTCCCGGAGCGCATCTCGGTCACCGGCCATTGCGTCAGCAACGACGGCGTCGAGACGTTCTCCTGGAATTGTCATCGACGGCGGCTTCTCCAACGTTACGAGCCGGACAGATCCCGGCGGCGCGGCACGCCTAAACAATAACCGTCGACCTGGGGCCGGAATCGGCAACGCGCTGGGGGCGGGCCGCGTCGGCGGGCTCAGCTACGCCAGGTTCCGCCGCGCCGGCGGACCGTTACGGCGGCCGAATCGCGGATCGCGGCGACCTCCCCGGCGCTGTGTGCGTCGCTGCCGATCCCGGCCAGCAAGCTGGCCAGCGCCCAGCGCAGTGGCACCAGGCCCAGCGCCGCGGTGGTCTCCAGGGCCGCGTCGGCCAGGCGGCGGGCCTGCTCGAGCTGACCCGCGCAGCACGCCGCGGCTGCGGACACGACCTGGCTTTTCACCCGATGTCGTAGCGACGGGCCGGCCTCGGCGAGTTGCACGGCGCGACGCGCGTGCGCGACGGCGGCGCCGGCCTCCCCGCGGGCCATCGCCAGCTCGGCACTGACCCACTGCAACCGCACCGCCAGCCGTTCGGGGACCGCTTCGGGGTCGGGTGCGCCGGCCAGTGTGGTCGCGGCGCGGTCCAGCAGCGCGGCCGAGGCGGCAAACCTGCCGACCCCGAGCGCGTCGGCGGCCAAACCGACCAGCGCGTCGACTCGCGCCTCGACGTCCGAACCCGCCAGCAACGCGGCCCGGCCGTCCCAGCCGCGCGCCTCGCGGTGCCCAGCCAACTGCCGCAGCAGCGAACCCTGCGTGCTGTAGGCCAGCGAAGCCAGCGGGTCGCCGGCCGGCACGCTGCGGCGCAGCACCGCCAGCTCCGCGTAGGCGGCCCCGTAGTAGCCCTGCCCGGCCGCGGCCACCGCGCGCAGCCAGTGTTCGCGCGGTGTCTCGGTGGCCGGCAGCGGCCAGCGTCCCGGCTCGGCTCCGAATGCGGACTCGATCAACCTCTGGCAGGCTGCCGAGGACGGCTCAAACGACGGACTGGGCACCGCGGCACGCTATCAAGCCGCTATCTGGGTTAACAGTTTGTCTGCGCGGCGTTACCGGCAGATCAACTGCCCGATCGGGATATGGCTTGGGAATGCCGCCGGACCCGTCCGGGCGCGCCGGGAACGGGCTCGATAGCAGCGATCCGGATTGCAAATGAACAAATAGATGAACGTGACGTAAATTCTCGGGCTGCGAATATGTCATTCCGCACAGCGCAAGACTATTGACGCAATTTCGGCCATCCCCCTACCTTGTGGGTGCACATCGAGAATGTCATCGGCGACGCACTCGGATCTCACTTTCCTTTGGCATCAAAGGACCTTGGCCAGAAGGGTTTTCCAATGCCACAGCCGCAGCAGCTTCCTGGACCCAATGCAGACATCTGGGATTGGCAGATGCACGGCGTGTGCCGAGGCGTCGATTCCTCGATGTTCTTCCACCCTGATGGCGAGCGTGGCCGGGCCCGGGCGCAGCGGGAAATGCGCGCCAAGGAGATGTGCCGTAGTTGCCCGGTGATCACGCAGTGCCGGACGCACGCCCTCAGTGTCGGGGAGCCCTACGGCATCTGGGGCGGACTCAGCGAATCCGAGCGTGAGCTGTTGCTCAAACGCGGCATCCGACGCACCGCCTGAGGTTCACGATCCGGCCAGGCCGTGTCGCACCGCGTACAGACTGGCCCCCACCCGGTTGGACACCCCGATCTTGGCGTAGGTCCGCTCGACGTGATTGCGGGCCGTCTTCTCGCTGATCACCAGGGCACTCGCGATCTGCCGGTTGGTGGCGCCGGTGGCCACCAGACGCAGCACTTCGACTTCCCGAGCGGTGAGTCCGTCCGGCCGCAACGATGCGCGCCGGCCGGACTGCCCGCCGGCGTGTAGCACCGCCTCGACTGCGACCTCGTCCAGTTCCCCGGACCGCACCCGGCCCCGTAGCCGGCGCTGCGCGTCGGCCGTCGACAACGCCGGCCGGTACGGTCGGGGCTCCAGCGCCGACTGGTAGGCCACCGCCGCCGCCAGGATCCGGTCCGGCATGCCCAGGGCGGCCCCGGCCAGAGCGCGTGGGTAGCCGCTGCCGTCGACGCATTCGTGGCGATTGCCGGCGAGGACGGCGACGTCGCGAAGACCGGTGACCCGGTTGAGAATTCGCGTGGTCAGGTACGGATGCAGGCGCACCCGTTCGAATTCGGTGCTGGACAACCCCGCGGGTTTGGACCAAATCTGGTTGCTCACCCCGATCCGGCCCAGATCATGCACGTAGCCGGTCCGTCGGGTCAGCGTGACCGTCGCCTGATCGCACCCGGCCGCGCTCACCGCCGCGCCGGCCAACCGACCCACCGCGGTCGAATGGCCAAGGGTGAAGGGACATTTCAGATCCACGAATTCCCCCAGCGCGGCCAACAAGGTCTCCAGCTGCGCGTCGTCGAGGCGTCGGCCGGCTTCGGGTGCCTGCGCCAGCGCAGCAGTCCAGCTGTCGCCGTCCGGCGCGGTCAACAGCGATTCGGCGTCGGCGGCCACCACAGCGACCACTTGCGGGTCGAATTGCCCGCCGCTGCGCGCGGCCAAGACCGTGCGAACCGCGTCGAGTCCGCCGTTGCGGTAATGCACTTCGACGACGTCGGCCACCTGCGCCACCCGCATGGCGATCGGGATCTGGTCGGCGCGAGCGCCGGCCGGCAGGCCGGAGCCGTCGTAGCGCTCGAACGTGTAGCCCAGTGCCATCTGAACGTCCTCGGCGAGCCCGAACCGCTGCGCCAGCAGCGCGGCCGATGTGCAGTGCGAATGAATCATTCGGGCGAAGGCACCGCGGGCCTCGAACAGCAGTGTGGCCATCGTCGTCAACCGATGGGCCAACGGTTCGCCGCGGGCCACGTTGCCGAGCAGGAACCGCAAGTACGGCAACCCCGACCAGTCGACCTGGTAGGCGTCGCGGCGCACCGCGATGTCATCGCCGAACCAGCGCGCGTACTCATGGGAATCGGCGTGACAGCCGATCCACATCAACAGGTTCAGGTAGTAGCCACAGTCCCGCTGCGCACCATCGAGTCCGAGTCGGTCGGCAATCCTGGTGCCCAGCAGCGCCGAGCGCAGCATGTGCTCGGCGGGTTGGCCCAGACCCAGGTCGATCGCGACCGACAGTGCCGCGAGCAGTTCAGCCCGCGTCACCCGGAGGGCGTCGTCGGTGCGGGTCATCGCCCCTGATTCTGCTCCGGATCGAACCGTCCCTGGCCCACAACGGCCAGACCGCGCTGCGGTGCCCGGAAGTCGGCCAACCGGGCCTGCTGCGGCAGCCGCGCCAGACTGCCCAGGTCGGTGCCGAACAGTTCGGCGCGCGAAGCCGCGACCGCCCACATCCGTTTGGGTGCGATCCGGAATCGCTGACCGTTGGGCATCGTGCCGGCCAATCGCACCTGCCCGGCACGCAGCACCGGCCCGGCGACCCGGCCGATCATGCCCAGACTCACCGGATGGGTCCAGCACGCCTCCGGCAGTGCCAAGGCCACCCGACTCATCAGCCGGGTCGCCGCGGTGTGCCGCAGTTGCACCACCCAATCCAGCACGTCCGGAATCTCGACGGTGAGCGTGAAATCGTCGGTCCAGGTCACGCCGATCGGGCAGACGACCGCGTCGTTGGGCGTAGCCGAACTGAAGTAGCGCGCACAACTGAGTTCACCGGGTGTGGTGGCGTAGAAGGTCCACACCCCGGTCGGGTCGCGGTGCCACACCGACCGATAGCCGGGGGTGCCGTCCGACAGGAACGACGCCGCCGGAAAGTCGCGCAACGCCAAGTAGTGGCCGCTGCCGAACGGCAAACCCATCACGCCGAAACCGGTCACGGTTTCGGCGGCGCCGGTCGGCAACGTGGGGTTGGCGGCCACCTCGGTGGCGGCGGTACGGGGGCTGAAGATGGTGGACATGAGAACATCGTCGGACGGCCGACGGCCCCGACGAATGGGGCAACTGCCTCAACTTTTGCCGAAGGAGGCCACCAGGTGAAGACGCTGGCAACGGCGATGACGGCAGCCGCGCTGCTGTTGGCGGGCTGCGCTGCGCCGACGGAGGGCACCGCGATCCCGGTCGCCGACGCCACCGAACAGGTGGACGTGACGGTGATGGACACCGGCAAGTACTCGGTGGTGCCGCAAGAGCCGTTCGGCAAGTCCGGCGACCGCGGCCCGAACAGTTCTGCGTTGGCCGAAGCCCACCGGATGGCGTCCGCCGTGGTCGGGCCGTGGCAGCTGGATCCCGAGCTGCGCTGGCGCGGCGAGATCAACAAGACCCACCTGACCCTGCCGATGCCCACCGCCCAGCAACTGCAGGGCAGCGATCTGTTCGATGAACAGCAGGCCGCAATCGCCGAAACCCACGGCTTCGTAACGGGTTTCACCACCTTCCGGACCGCGCGGTGCACTACCGGTGGAGCTGGTCAACGCCGTGCTGCGCTTCCCCACCCCGGAGGCAGCAGCGGCTGCGGCCACTGAAATATCGTCCGCCGCAGCACAATTGCCCACCGACGGGACCGCGCGAGAGGCTGCGCCGATCCCCGGACATCCGGAGGCGTTCGCAAACCGGCACCTCAACGCAGCCGGTCTGGACAGCGTGCAGAGTTTCAGCGCGCACGGTCCCTTCATGCTGATCCAGTACGTGCGGACCGCCACCGGCGCCCCGATCACCGCTGAGACGCGGGTGCAGTCGGTGATCGATGCGCAAATCGTCGCGCTGGACCAGTTCCAGCCCACCCCAGTAGACCAAATGGGCGAACTGCCGGTTGATTTCACCGACGGCATGCTGGCGGCCACGCTGCGCGACGGCGAGACCGACGTCGGGGTGACGATCGGCGCCTGGGAGCCCGACGCCTGGCTGCACTTCGAGAACAATCCGATACGGGCTCAGGAAGTGTTCACCGCAACCGGGGTGGATGCGGTGACCCAGTTCATCCCCACCGTCTACCGGGCCCGCGACGCCGAAGCCGCAAGCGAATTGGGCGATTGGCTGGTCGACCAGGCCGCCGACGAATCCAACGACGACACCATCGGCGACGTGCCCGGGCTTCCGTCGGCGTACTGCGTGACCCGAGCCAAGGGCGCACAACCGCCGGACGCCGCACCGTCCTGGCGGCGCATCGAGTGGAAGTACTTCTGCGTCGCGACCGCCGACCGGTACGCCTTCACGGTGTTCGCCGACACCGAGGACGACGTCAAACAACGCGTTTCGGCGCAGTACCGACTGCTGGCCGGCGAATAGTTCGGTAGCCGACCGCGGTCAAGCTGATCAGGCGCGCACCGCGGGCCAGAACAGGTCGAACAGTCGCTGCTCCCACCCGGCGGCGACGACGCCAGTGCGCGCCCGTTCGGCGATGTAGCCGCCCACCACGGCATCGATCAGCGCCGCGAAGTCGATGTCGTCGCGCATCGCGCCGTCGGTGTTGCGCTGTTCGATCGCGGTGGCCAGCACGCCGCGCTGATCGACCAGGATCTGCCGGAACAATGAGCTGAACTCGGGGTCCTCGTCGGTCAGCATGGCCGCAAAGCCGCCGATCCCGACGCCGTCCTCGATGGCCTCCACGGCGTGCACGATCAGCCAGCGCAGCCGCTCCTGCGCGGTGGCCTCGGGCGGCAGCGGGGGCGGGCTGGCCAGCCCGGACAGCGCCCCGGCGAGCATGTCGCGGCGGTTCTGATGACGCCGATAGATGGTGGTCTTGGCGATGCCGGAGTGCGCTGCGACGGCTTCGACGGTTACCGCCCGCGCGCCGCGGGTACGCAACAGGTGCAAGGTCGATTTTGCGATGCCGTTTTCGACGTTGCGCCGCTGCGCCATCGTCACCGTCCGTTCCGCCAGGCGCCTCCCGGCCGGGCAATAACAGTACGCCCAAACCCTTGCGCGATACGCTACGCGTAGCGTATTATTAAAGCCATAGAACTTAGAGAGGTGATGTCATGTTCAAGCTTTCCCGCCGTTCCGGCCTCGTCTACGCGGGCTATGTGTGCCTGCTGCTTGCCTTCGTCTCGCTGGGCGTGTTGGTTGCCATGCTGGCAATCGGCAGCCAGTACGCACTGGTCGCCGCCGCGGCACTGGTACTGATGATGATCGGTTCTGTCGTGGGCTTCCGGCTCGGCGCCCGCGCCGAGATCAAGGCCGACGAGCAGCTGAGCATCTTCGCGGCCCCGATCCGCCAGGCGCAGATCGACCGCTACCAGGAGATGTACCGCCGCGCCTTCGACGATGTCACCAGCGACGATGTCACCACCGACGACGATCGGCTGATCAAGACCGCTGCCTGACCGGCGCTCCATACTTTCGGCCTGACCCTACTTCGGGGTCAGGCCGAAAAGCACTGTGGCACCGGACTTTCCCTTCAGCACATGCGCACCCCGGTCGGCGAGGCCGGCGGGCGTACTGGTCAGGGCGGCAAAGGTCTGCTGGGTCAGCAGGATCGGGTCACCCGTGACCTTGGTGAGCTGCTCCACCCGAGCTGCCGCATTGACGGTGTCGCCGATCAAGGTGAATTCCAACTTGCCGGCTGCACCGATGGTGCCGGCGATCACCGGACCGGTGCTGATGCCGATCCCGATCCGAAGCTCCCCGCCGAAGTGGCGTTCGACCTTGCGGTAGACGTCCGCGGCGGCCCGCACCGCGGCATCGGCGTGCGCGGCGAGGTCGTCCGGGGCGCCGAACACCGCCAGCGCACCGTCGCCGAGGAACTTGTTCACATGGCCACCGGCGTCGACCACGACGGGCACCACGATCTCGAACAACGCGTTGAGGCGGGCCACGGTGTACTCGGCCGCGTTGGCCTCGGCGAACGGGGTGAAGTCACGGATGTCGATGAACATCACGGTGACCTCCCGGCGTTCACCGGTGAACACGTCGTCGCCCTGGTCGAGCAGTCGCGCCGCCAGGACGGGGTCGACGTAGGTACCGAAAGCGGACTGCAGGCGTTGCCGCTCGGCCAATCCCGCCTGCATCCGGTTGAACGACGCTGCCAGCGCGCCGAGATCGTCGTCCTGGACCACCGGGAGTCGCCGACCGTACTCCCCCGAGGCCACCCGTTCGGTGCCTTCGGCCAGGTCCTGCAGCGGGCGCATGGACGGTGAAAACGCGGCGGCGACCGTTATCGGCACGCCAAAGCCGAGCGTCAAACCAATGCCGATCAGCACCCAGCGGACCGGCGATTGGTTCGCTTCGAACAGGGCCGAGCACATCGCGCCCGCCAAGGCGAACGCCAGAGCCACCGCGAGCATGGACAACTTCGACCATGCCGCAAAGGTCGGCCGCGAACGAGGCAGCCGATCCCCGGTGCCCACGGCACCGGCCAGGGCAATCCGGACCGGACGCATCGGAGCTTCCGCCACGCTGTGCGCCGCAATCAGGAACGTGCTGGGTCCGAACACCGCACCCAGCAGCACATACTCGGACAGCCGGCCACCGGGTGCTCCGGCGAGCACCGCGACGGTGAGGTGCAACAGCGCACCGCACGCCGCAACCACCACCGATGAGCGGAACACCAAGCTGCGCGACCACCGGTAGGTCGCCTCCAACGCCGCGAACCGGTCCGCATCGCGACCTGATGCCCACTGCTGAGCGGGACGCCACGCCGAGCTGCCCGGCAGTATCGCTCCGTAGGCCAGCGCCAGCATGGCAATGACCGTGACGCCGACTGCCGCCAGATACCCCTGGCTGTCTTCGAAGATCACCACCACGAACGCCCCGAACAAGTAGACCGGGAACGACACCGCGAACGCCAGTGCGAAGACCGCCCAGGAATACCGCGGCCCGTGATGATCCCACGCCCACTGAAAGAAGCGTTCCATTGCGCGAGACTAATTGTCCGGCGCCCGCCGTTATCGAAGAATGAGCCTGCTCAACGATCCTTCGGCAGGTGGTAGGCGAACGACTTCTCCTGACGCTGCTTCATCTTCTCCAGGCACTGATGATGTTTGCGCGCGTGATAGGCCAACGGTAAATACGTGAGCCGGTCCGGCAACACCCGGTAGGCGGTGCGGATCACCGCGTAGGCGCGCTGCAATTCGCGTTCTTCCTTGGCGCTCCAGGTCACACCGAGTTTGGCCCGCAGCCGCGGGTCGAGCAGCCCGACGATGGACAGGTAGTTCAGCCGCAGCGCAGGCAGCAAGGCCGCTCGCACCAAGGGCGCCAAGGGTTTCGGTAGCGCCGGCGGCAGGTCTACCCGGCCGGTCTTCAGGTCTTCCATCAATTTCAGCGCCTGCGGGGTGCCCTGCAGGGTGTCGATCATCGACTCGAAGTAATCGGCCATCTCCTGCTGGGTCTCGGGGTAGCCCCGCATCGGCACGTGCAGTAGCCGGGCCAGCCGACGGTTGTCGCGCAGCAGCTCCTCTCTTTCATCGTCGGTGAACTCCCGGCCGATCATCAACCGGCCGGCTTGCGCGTTGACGATGTAACCGGTGGCGATCACCCATTGGTAGGCCTCGGGATTGAGCGCGCTGATCTGCTTGCCGGTGTGTTCGCTCTTCATGGTGATCGGCTGGTGCAGGGCACGCACCCGGTCACCCTCGGCGCGTGCTTCGGTGCCGCCGTAGGTCCAGCGCAGCACCGAGTCCACCGAGCGGATGGCACGCCCACCCGGATCACCGTGGAAAGCCGCCGAGTAGCGACCGGTGACCTCGGCGATCACCGGATGCATGGCCTGCATCATGAAGGCCGCGCCTTCGAGAATGAGGAACGTCCACCGTCCGGTGTGCTCGAAGGTCAGTGAGTCCGGCGGCACCAGCTCGATCGGCTCGAGGTCCTCGGCCGCGACGGGCCGGGTGTCGAGTTCCGGGGCGGAGGTCATGGCTTTTCCCTCTCGTCAAGTAACTGACATGCACGCTAATCTGACCTCTGAGTCGCATTCAAGTCGCGTTAGGAGTCTGATGTGACCGCACAAACGCGCAGTTCAGAGCGTCGAAAGCTCCCCAAGCAGACTCGTTCCCGTGAGATGGTCGCAAAAATCGTGTCCACGACGGCAGTGCTGCTGCACAAATACGCGCCCGAGCAGATCACCACCAACCTGGTCGCCGAGCAAGCCGGGGTCAGTAAGGGATCGATCTATCAGTACTTCGCCAACAAGGAACAGATGATCAACGCCGCGATCGAGCAACTCGCGGCCGAGCAGGCACCAGCCATCGAGGAGATGCTGCGGGCGATCACCTTGGACCGGCCGGAATCGGCGATGGAGTCCTCGATCGACATCCTGATCGACTTCACGATCGCCAACCGCCGGTTGATCCGCTATCTCGCCGAACGACCGGACCATGTGCGCACGTTCGAGAACATCTCCGGTCTGAACACCACCCTGCTGGCGATGACCACACTGCACATGAACCACTACCGCAGTCAGTACCGCCAGGAACTGGGCCCAAATGCGTTGGCCTGGTTGTTCTTCAACATGGCCGTGGCAACCACGCTGCGCTACATCGAGTCCGACGACCCGATCCAGCTCGATGAACTGCGCGCCGGTTTGAAGTTCGCCTCCGCGGGGCTGCTGGTGGGCGGGCGTGGTTAAGCGGTGACCGACTGCAGGTCGACGGCGAACACCCGGACCGCGGCCGACTTCCCCTTCACCGCGTGCAGGCCACGGTCGAGCAGTGCCGGCCGAGGCTGCAGGGCCGCCACGGTCTGCTCGGTGAGCAGGATCGCGTCGCCTGTGGTCTTGGTAAGTTGTTCGACCCGGGCCGCGACGTTGACCGCATCACCGATCAATGTGAACTCCAATTTCCCTGAGCCACCGATCGTTCCGGCAATCACCACCCCGGTGTTGACCCCGATGCCGATCCGGAGCTCGGCACCGAATCGCTCGTCGACCAGGCGCTGGACACGCATTGCGGCGTTGACCGCCGCACCAGCATGATCCACCAGATCGTTCGGCGCGCCGAACACCGCCAACGCACCGTCCCCGAGGAACTTGTTGACATGTCCGCCGGCATCGACGACGGCAGGGATGACGATCCCGAACAGATCGTTGAGCCGGGCCACGGTGTCCTCGGCGGAGTTGACTTCAGCGAACGGCGTGAAATCGCGGATGTCGAGGAACATCACCGTCACCTCGCGGCGCTCCCCGCTGAACACGTCGTCGCCCTGCTCGAGTAGTCGTGCCGCCAGGACGGGGTCGACATAGGTTCCGAACGCAGACTGCAGGCGTTGCCGCTCGGCCAGACCCGCCTGCATCCGGTTGAATGATGCTGCCAGCGCTCCGAGGTCATCGTCCTGCACCACCGGCAGCCGCTGGCTGTAATCGCCGGCTGCTACCCGTTTGGTGCCTTCGTCCAGATCGCGGATGGGTTGCAGCAGAGGCGAGAACGCGGCCCACACCGACGGTCCGATGGCAGCCACCAGCGCACCGCCGAGCCCGACGGCCAGCGCCGGGCCATGTCTGGCCACGTCGAACACATCTCCCAACAGTGCGCCCAACACGGTGAAGGCGAGGCCAACCGCCAGCATCGCCGCGACGGTCCAGGTTCCGAACGACGGATGCGCGCGTGGGGACGAATCATCGATTCCGGCAACGGAAGTGAGCGCCACGCGGGCGGGACGCAACGCCCCTTCGGTGTAGCTGTGCACAGTGCTCAAATGCAGGGCAATTGCGGCGCTGGCGCCCATCAGCGCGTACTGAATGAGCCGTGAACCGCTGGCTCCGGCGATTGCCGCGACTCCGACGAACAGGGCAGTGGTCCAGACCAAAGTGGCGATTGTCCCCCGCACAATCACTTGTCGGCCGTACCGGTAGGTGGCGTGTAACGCGGCCTGCGGATCGATGTCCTCGCCGACGGCCCATCGTTCGGCCAATCGCGCGCTGCTGTTGCCAGGAAGTATCTGCACGTACAGGTAGGCGATCACGGCGAGGACCGTGACCGCAATCGCCTCGAGGTAGCGGTCAGATCCTTCGAAAGCGACGATGGCGACCGACCACCCCAGGTACACGGGCAGGCCCAAGAGGATCGTGATCACCCAGCACGCCCACGAGTACCTGGATTTGTAGCGGTCCCAGACCCAGTTCCACATCCGATCCATGAGTAAACGAAACACCCCCGGCCGCGTGGACGGGGGCGTTTCGTTTCCCTCTAGAGCGCGAGCAAAGCTCCGCCCGAGAACATCGAATCGTGGCACTCGATCGCTTCCGGCACCGCGCCGGGCGGAATGTCGAAGGTCACGCCGGCCTCGATGCTGAGACCCGGATTGACGTCCTCCAGCCAGTTTTCGTCGCTGATCGAAGTCGTGGCGTCGTACTTGTTGCCGTTGACGATCAGATGCTGGTTGGACGCCGAGAAGCTCCGTGCGTCGTCACCGATGTTCGTCACCCGCAAGCGGACGGTGAAGAACTCACCCTTGGCCTTCTCCGGCTCGAAGAGCCCTTCCTTCGTGGCGGCCCGTTCGACGCCGAGGACCTCGAACTCGAACTTGCCGTCGCGAACCGAAGCTCCGACCGGAGCGATCTCGTCGCTCGCCTGCCGGACAGTCGATTCGGCTGGCTCGTCCACGACCGCGGCTGCTGCCGGCGTGGTCGGACTCGCTGCCGGCTCACCCTTCTCCTCCCCGTCACCCAATGAGCCGATGACGCCCAACGCCAGGAACACGGCCCCGGCGCCGAGACCGACCTTGAGCCCCCTGGACATGCCCTGCTTCGGTGGTTGGACCGCCCCCGGCGGCGGCGGACTCGGCGGAGCGAAGTGCTCGGTCCACACCTTGCCATCGAAGTACCGCCGGCGGCTCGGATCGGCCGGATCCTGATACCAGCCCGGTACGGGCGACGGTTCAGTCACTTGAATTCCCCCTTCATGTTGCAGTCGCCGGCAGGCTAACAACGAGGACCGACAAATCCTGCGACCCAAGCCGACCAGGGGCTTTCCCGGCGGGGAAGATCAAACTCGTCGAGCGGTGAGCCTAAAGATCCGTCCGTCCGATCCGAATTCGATGAGGTCGACGCCTTGGCAGCTCGCGTGATCGGCAGTTGCCCACGCCTTTTCGTAGCGGCGCAGCGCCGTCGCCGGGCCAAGGTCAGGCGGCCCGCTCTGGGGTCGTGGCGACGAGTCCATAGATCTGGACGGCCGCTGACTTTCCTTTCAGGGCGTGGCCGCCCCGGTCGATGAGCCCGAGTGGACGCGAATCGAGGGCGTCGACGGTCTGCTGGGTGAGGAGGATCGCGTCTCCGGTGGTCTTGGTGAGCTGCTCCACCCGGGCCGCAACATTGACCACGTCACCGATCAGCGTGAACTCCAATTTCCCTGCCGCACCGATCGTTCCGGCGATCACCACCCCGGTGTTGATCCCAATCCCCACTTGCAGCTGGTCGCCGAAGTGCGCGGCCACCAACTGCTGAATCCGCAGTGCCGCAACCACTGCCGCCCCCGCATGATCCGCCAGATCATTCGGCGCCCCGAACACCGCCAGCGCCCCGTCGCCGAGGAACTTGTTGACATGCCCACCGGCATCGACCACGGCCGGAATCACGATCTCGAACAAGTCGTTGAGCCGGGCCACCGCATCCTCGGCGCTGTTGGTTTCGGCGAACGGCGTGAACTCCCGAATGTCGAGGAACATCACCGTCACCTCCCGATGCTCACCGGCGAACACGTCATCGCCCTGCTCCAACAACCGCGCAGCCAGATCAGGATCCACATAGGTTCCGAATGCGGCCTGAAGTCGTTGCCGCTCAGCCAAACCCGCCTGCATCCGATTGAACGACGCCACCAAAGCGCCCAGGTCGTCGTCCTGGACTACCGGCAGCCGTCGACTGTAATCGCCGGCCGCAACACGCTTGGTCCCCTCGGCGAGATCCCGAACGGGTCGCAAGTACGGTGCGGTCAGCGCGATGACGACCGGGCCGCCCACGAACGTGAGCACGCATCCGACCACGACGACGAGTACCGGGTCCACGCGCGTGCCACCCAACACGGCAGCCAGCATCGCTGCCACAACGGCCGACAGGAACAACGCAGCCAGCACTGACAATCCGGTCCAGGCGGCAAGCGTCGGTCGCGAGCGCGGCAGGGAATCACCGATACCCGCTTCGCCGCCGATGGCGGCGCGGGGCGGTCGCAGGGCGGCCTCGGTGAAACTGTGCAGGCTGACCATCGGAATGGCGGCTCCGGTCGCGACGCCGACGACACCCCACTGGACCACCCGCCACCCGGTTGCACCTGCGAGCACACTGAGCATCACCCAGTACACGGCGCCGCCCAGCACATCCATCCCGATCACCCGTGCAATCGACGCCCGCCCAAAGCTGTAGGTGGCCCGTAACGCCGTCATCGCATCGACGTCACGACCGGCGGCCCAATCCTCGATCAGGCGCAACTTCGCCGAGCGTGGCCGCACCATCACGTAGGCCCAGACCGGCAGCACGGCAACGGTGAGGAGGAGCACTTCGGCATATCGGTCCGATTGCTCGGAAGCGAGCATGATGATCGGTGCGAAGAAGAAGATCAGACCGCTCATCAGCACGATGCCCCAGACCAGCCAGGAGTAGCGCGGGCCGTGCCGATCCCACGCCCACTGGAGGACCCGGTGCATGTCAGCAGACTAATTCCCGGTGGCGGCCCAATTGAGGCGGTTGGTTCAGATCAAGAACGCCGTCCGGGCAACACCAGGTACCCACCCACCGACCACGAAAACACCCCCGGCCCTACCAGGACCGGGGGTGTTTCGTTGGTACTACCTAGTGCGCGTGGCCGTGGTGATGCCCGTGGCCTGCGTGGTCGTCGGCCTCCTCCGGCTTGTCGACAACCGCGGTCTCGGTGGTGAGCACCATCCGGGCCACCGACGCGGCGTTGAGCACGGCCGAGCGGGTCACCTTGACCGGGTCGATGACGCCGTCGGCCGCCAGGTCGGCGTACTCGAGGGTGGCGGCATTGAAGCCATGCCCGGCCGGCAGTTCGCGGACCTTGCTGACCACGACGGAACCATCCAGGCCCGCGTTCGCTGCGATCCAGTGCAACGGCGCGGTCAGCGCGGCGCGGAACACCTCGACACCGGTGGCCTCGTCGCCGGACACCGACGCCTTGAGCTCGTCGAGCACCTTGGCGGCCTGCACCAGCGCGGTACCGCCGCCGGACACGATGCCTTCCTCGACAGCCGCCTTGGCCGAGGCCACGGCGTCTTCGACGCGGTGCTTGCGCTCCTTGAGTGCGGTCTCGGTGGCAGCGCCGACCTTGATCACCGCGACGCCGCCGGCGAGTTTGGCCACCCGCTCCTGCAGCTTCTCGCGGTCCCAGTCCGAGTCGCTGGCCTCGGCCTCGGCCTTGAGTTGCTTGACCCGCGCGTCCAAGGCCTCCTTGGTGCCGCCGCCGTCGACGATCACGGTGTCGTCCTTGCTGACCACAACCCGGCGGGCCGTACCCAGCACCTCCAGGCCGACCTCACGCAGCGCCAGGCCGACGTCGGGGTTGACCACCTGACCGCCGGTGACGATGGCCAGGTCCTCCAGGAACGCCTTGCGACGGTCACCGAAGAACGGCGCCTTGACCGCAACGGCCTTGAGCGTCTTGCGAATTGCGTTGACCACCAGGGTGGACAGCGCTTCGCCCTCGACGTCCTCGGCGATGATCAGCAGTGGCTTACCCGCCTCGGCGACCTTCTCCAGCAGCGGCAGCAGGTCCGGCAGCGAGCTGATCTTGTCGCGGTGCAGCAGCACCAGCGCGTCTTCGAAAACGGCTTCCTGCGAATCGAAGTCGGTGACGAAGTACGCCGACAGGAAGCCCTTGTCGAAGCCGACGCCGTCGGTGATCTGGAGTTCGGTGTTCAGGGTCGAGGATTCCTCGACCGAGACGACGCCGTCGCCGCCCACCTTGAGCATGGCTTCGCCGACCATCTCGCCGACCTCGGGGTCACGCGAGGACACCGTGGCAACCTGGGCGATGGCGTTCTTGCCATCGACCGGGATGGCGGCGGACAGCAGCGCCTCGGACACCGCGTCGGCGGCCTTGCTGATGCCCAGACCGAGCGCCATCGGGTTGGCCCCGGCGGCGATGTTGCGCAGACCGCCCTTGATGATGGCCTGGGCCAGCACCGTGGCGGTGGTGGTGCCGTCGCCGGCGATGTCGTTGGTCTTGGTGGCGACCGACTTCACCAGTTGAGCACCGAGGTTCTCGAACGGGTCTTCCAGATCGATCTCGCGCGCGATCGTGACACCGTCGTTGGTGACGGTGGGGCCACCAAAGGCCTTGGCCAGCACCACATGCCGGCCGCGCGGGCCCAGGGTGACCTTGACCGCGTCGGCGAGCTTGTCGACGCCTACCTCGAGGGCGCGGCGTGCGGTTTCGTTGAATTCAATCTGCTTGCTCATGAGTGTCTTTCGGTCTCAAGCGCACCGCCCCGGACACCACCCGCACATGCGGGGATGTCCGGGGCGGAACACTTATCGCTTACTTGGAGACGCTACTTGCCGACGACAGCCAGCACGTCGCGCGCCGACAGGATCAGGTACTCCTCGCCGTTGTACTTGATCTCGGTGCCGCCGTACTTGCTGTAGATCACCACGTCGCCCTCCGACACGTCCAGAGGAATCCGCTTCTCGCCATCCTCATCCCAGCGGCCGGGGCCAACTGCGACGACGGTGCCTTCCTGCGGCTTCTCCTTGGCGGTGTCGGGGATGACCAGACCGGACGCGGTCGTGGTCTCGGCCTCGTTGGCCTGAACGAGGATCTTGTCCTCGAGTGGCTTGATGTTCACGCTCGCCACGATGGAGCCCCTTCACTGATGTAGGTGTCATGTACAGCAGCGCGGGCCAGTCCTCGCGCCGTCGTCGCGGGTGCCGACACGGGGAATGTCCGACTGCCGCCTAGCACTCTATACGTGAGAGTGCTAGCACTCAAGGGTGGGCTGGTGCAGGTGCCGGGAACTCGCCCACAGCGAACATGCCGGCCCGCTCCCCTGACTAGCGGCCACCGGGTCGGCGGCGGCCGGCGAGCTCATGCCACCTGTCCGCGGATCACCGGCAGGCCCGGATCGGTGGCCACGCCCAGTGGTGACGGCTCGGCACCGGCGGCCAGCAGGTGTGCCGCAAAAGACGCGATCATTGCGCCGTTGTCGGTGCACAACCTGGGCCGCGGCACCCGCAGGGTCAATCCGGCCGCCGCGGCGCGTTCCTCGGCCAGCTCGCGCAGCCGGGAGTTGGCGGCCACACCGCCTGCGATCAGCAGCGTCGAAACCCCCAGATCGGTGGCCGCCCGCACCGCCTTGCGGGTCAGCACATCGGCGACGGCCTCCTGGAAGCCGGCGGCCACGTCGGCATGCGAGGCATCCGGGTGCCCCTCCAAATAGCGCGCCACTGCGGTCTTGAGCCCGGAGAAGCTGAACGCATAGGGATCGTCGCGCGGTCCGGTCATGCCGCGCGGGAAGACGATCGCGTCCCGGTCCCCGGTGCGGGCCAGCTCGTCGAGCACCCGCCCGCCGGGATAGCCCAGCCCGAGCAGCCGCGCCACCTTGTCGTAGGCCTCACCGGCCGCATCGTCGACGGTGCTGCCCAACTCGACGATCGGCTCACCCAGCGAGCGCACATGCAGCAGGTGGGTGTGCCCGCCGGACACCAGCAGGCCGACGCTCTCCGGCAGCGGACCGTGCTCGTAGACGTCGGCGGCCAGATGCCCACCGAGGTGGTTCACCGCGTAGAACGGCACATCCCAGGCCGCCGCGTAGGCCTTGGCCGCAGCCACACCGACCAGCAGCGCACCCGCCAGACCCGGACCGATGGTGGCGGCCACCACGTCGGGGCGGGCCACCTCGGCGACCTGCAGCGCGCGGCGCATGGTCGGCCCGAGCGCCTCCAGGTGCGCACGCGACGCGATCTCCGGAACCACGCCGCCGTAGCGGGTGTGCTCGTCGACGCTGGAGGCCACCTCGTCGGCCAGCAGCGTCACCGAACCGTCAGAACCCAGCCGCGCGATGCCGACTCCGGTTTCATCACAAGAACTTTCGATCGCCAGGATGACGGTCATCTCGGATCCCTCCGCATGGTGTAGGCGTCGGCGCCGCTGATCCGGTAGTAGCGCTTGCGCAGCCCCACGTTGACGAACCCGACGCTCTCGTAGAGCGTGATCGCCGGCACGTTGTCGGTGCGCACCTCTAGGAACACCGCGCCGTTACCGGCGAAGTCCAGCAGCCCGTTGAGCAGCCGCCGGCCCAGACCGTGGCCCTGATAGGCCGGATCGACGCCGATGGTGTGGATCTCGTGCTCGAACGGTTCGTGCCGGCCCAGCCGCGCGATGCCGCCGTAACCGACCAGCCGGCCGTCGACCCGAGCGCCCAGGTACCGGTTGTGCGCAACGGCCAACTCGGCCAGGAACACCCGCGCCGACCACGGATCGTCGCCGGGGAACAGCTGGGACTCCAGCTGCGCGCACCGCGCCGCATCGGCCGGCCGCAGCGCGTCGATCACGACCGCCCCCAACTCGCCCGTCATGGCCCGGCCGCCTTCCCGGCTGCACGTTCGGCCAGCGTCTTGGCGTCCGGTCGGCGCAGGTACAGCGGCACCAGCGGCTCGGGCCCGGCGTCCCAATCAGCCACCGCGGTCACCAGCCCGGCCGGCGACGGAACCTGCGGTCCCACCACCGGAAGACCGAACAACGCTGCGTGCGAGGGTGATCCGGCCACCGCGGCCACGCCGTCCACATCGACGTCGGCCGGCGCGGCGACGTCGGGGCCGGCGATCCGCACCCCGTCGCGGTAGCGCGCCCAGTACACCTCGCGGCGGCGCGCATCGGTGACCACCAGCACCTCACCGACGGTGCGACCGCCGATCGCGTCCAGGCTGCACACCGGGTACACCGGCACGCCGAGGGCATGGCCGTAGGCCGCGGCGGTGGCCATCCCGACCCGCAACCCGGTGAACGGTCCGGGTCCACACCCCACCACCACGGCTTCGATGTCGGTCAGCTTCATCCCGACATCGGCAAGGGCGGCAAGCACATTCGGAGTCAGGCATTCGGCGTGCGCCCGCGGGTCGTCGGTGCTGCGCTCGGCCAGGGTCTCGGCACCACCGCCGGAGCGGCGCACTACGCCCGCGGTAACGGCCGCAGTGGCGGTGTCGATGGCCAGGATCAGTTCGGTCACGAGCGCACCCACTGCCAGCTCGCGGTCCGGGTCTCGGAATCGGTGTGGCGTTCCAGCCGCACGTCCAGATGATGCTCGGAGAGCCGCTCCACCAGGCCCTCACCCCACTCGACGACGACGACGGCGTCGTCCAGATCGGCGTCCAGGTCCAGGGAGTCCAGTTCACCGAGCAGATCGACACCGGCGGCATCCAGCAGCCGGTACACGTCGACATGCACCATGGCCGGGGCGCCGGATCGGCGGGCCGGATGCACCCGGGCCAGCACGTAGGTCGGTGAGGTGACCGGGCCCTCGACGTCCATCGCCGCAGCGATCCCCTTGGCCAACATGGTCTTTCCGGCGCCCAGTGGACCGGACAGCACCACGACGTCGCCGGCCTGCAGGTCCGCGCCCAACCGTCGGCCCAGCGCCAGGGTGTCCTCGGCGGTCGGCAACACCGCGCTGCCGGTTTCGGTCTGCTCAGTCACGAGGACGCACCTTGTCGCGCAGCCGGCGGGTGATCGCGACCAACCGGTTCGGGGTGGCCCGTTCCACCAGCCGGATCAGCGCATCGTCGATCACCTCGGGCTCCTCCATCTGCACCAAATGTCCTGCGCCGCCGATGATCAGCAGCTCGGCCTTCGGCAGCACCGAGGCCATCTCCTCGGAATGCTCAGGGGTGGTCAGCACGTCGGCGGATCCGCACGCGATCAAGGTGGGAATCGCAGCCAACGCCGGCAGGCCGTCAGTTTCGTCGTGCACGCCGAGCGCATGCAGGAAGCCGACCATCGATCCGATCGGTGCGTCGTGGATCATCTGCTCGGCGTAGGCCACCACGGTCGGGCTGACCTTGTCGCTGCCGAACGAAGCGGCCTGCAGCACCGGGGCCAGCACACGGCGGGCCAACCCGCGACCGCGGTGAATCAGCCCCGGCACGTAGCGCGCACCGAACCGGGCCGCCTCCAGCGCCGGGTTCTGCAGTATCTCCCCCAGCGGTGAGCGGGAAAGACCCTCGGCGGCAGAGGAAATGATCGCCGCCCCCACGATGTGCCGGCCGTAGCGCTCCGGGAACTGCCGGGCATGCGACAGCACGGTCATACCGCCCATCGAATGTCCGACCAGCACCACCGCACCGCGCGGCGCCAGCACCGCGATGATGGTTTCCAGGTCGCGGCCCAGCTGGTCGACGGTGTAGGCCTTGGGGTCGGCGCAGGCGGACTTGCCGTGCCCACGCTGGTCATAGAACACCATCCGGACCCCGTCACCCCACACCGTGGCCAACTCGGCGCGCTGAAAGTGGAAGGCGCCCATGGCCATACAGAAGCCGTGCGCGAACACCACGGTCACCGCGGCGTCGGTGGGCCCGACCTCCCGCACCGCCAGGTCGACGCCGTCCGGGGTGGTCACCACGCAGCTGCGGTCGGCGTCGAGCACACCGAAATCCTCACCGGCATAACGATCCTCCACCAGCTGCCGGCGCATCATCGAGCGGGCGGCGCTGACGCCGGCCACCGCGCTCACGGTGCCCAGACCGGCGGCACCGGCCATCCAACGCCGGGGCCGCTCAGCCACGGTCAGCAACCTGCCGGTAGACCCGTTGCACACGCCCGCGCGGGCTGGTCACCACCTCGTAGTGGATGGTGCCGATCAGATCGGCCCATTCGGCCGCGGTGGGCCCGCCGTCGGCGCCGGTACCGAACAGCACCGCCTGGTCACCCTCGGCCACGTCGACCGGACCGGGCCCGAGGTCAACCATGAACTGGTCCATACAGATCCGCCCGACGCCGGGCCGGCGGCGGCCGTTGATCATGACTTCCAGCCGGCCACCCAGCGCGCGGAAGATGCCGTCGGCGTAGCCCAGCGGGATCAGCGCCAGCGTGCTGTCCCGGTCGGCGATCCAGGTGTGTCCGTAGGACACCCCGTCGCCGGGCCGCACGGACTTGATCAAACTGACCGGCGCCGAGAGCGTCATCACCGGGATCAGGCCGTGTGCGTTGCCGGGCAGCGGATCCAAGCCGTACATCGCGATGCCCGGGCGCACCATGTCGAAGGCCAGGTCGGGGCGGGCCAGGATGGCCGGCGAATTGGACAGATGGGCCACCTCGATGTCCAGGCCCGCGCGGCGCGCGTCGGCCAGCAGTTCGGTGAACAACGCACCCTGCGCGTCATTGGCCGGATGCTCGGGTTCGTCGCCGTGCGACAGGTGCGACATCAAGCCACGCACCCGCAGCGCGCCGTCCGCCTGCGCGCGGACCAGCGCGGCCACCAGGTCACCGAAGTCGGCCGGGTCCACCCCGTTGCGGTGCAAGCCGGTGTCGACCTTGATCGTCACGGTGGCCAGCACTCCGCTGCGCCGCACGCCGTCGAGCAGCTCACCGAGCTGGCGCGCCGAGGACACCCCGATCTGGATATCGGCGGCCAGCGCCGGTGCGAAGTCGGTGCCGGGTGGGTGCAGCCAGGCCAGCACCGGCGCGGTGATGCCGGCCGCACGCAGCTCGAGCGCCTCGGCCAGGGTGGCCACGCCCAACTCGGCGGCGCCCGCGGCCAGCGCGGCCCGCGCCACCTCGACCGCGCCGTGCCCGTAACCGTCGGCCTTGACCACGACCATCAGCGCAGCCGAACCGGCGTGCTCACGCAGCACGCCGACGTTGTGCGCGAGCGCGCCGAGATCGACGACCGCGGTCGGGGCAGCGGTCGTCGTGGCCGGGGTCAGCGGGGTCAGGGTGTGGTCGGTCATGGTCACCGCCCCCGATTGTCCCAGGTCGGTGCTCAGTGAGCGAAATGCTCCTCGGTGGACAGCCCGCCGGGCCGCAGCTTGTCCAGCTTGTCCAGCACCTCGACCAGGTCATCGCGCAGTGCTCGGGCCAGGTTGGCGGAGAAACCCTCGCGCACCACCACGCGCAGCACGGCGACGTCGGTGGCGTCCTCGGGCATGGTGTAGGCCGGCACCTGCCAGCCGTAACCGCGCAGCAGCGCGGAGATGTCGAACACCGTGTAGCCCGGGTCTCCGACCAGCCGGAACGCCAGCACCGGCAGCGCCGAACCGTCGGTGATCACCTCGAACATCGGCATCCCGGCCACCTCCCGGGCCAGCCACTGCGCGGTCTCGGCCAGGGTGCGCATCACCTGGGTGTAGCCGTCGCGGCCCAGCCGCAGAAAGTTGTAGTACTGCCCCACCACCTGGTTGCCCGGCCGGGAGAAGTTCAGCGTGAACGTCGGCATGTCACCGCCGAGGTAGTTGACCCGGAACACCAGTTCTTCGGGCAGCTGCTCGCTGTTGCGCCACACCACGAACCCGATGCCCGGATAGGTCAGGCCGTACTTGTGCCCGCTGACGTTGATCGACACCACCCGGGGCAGCCGGAAGTCCCACTCCAGGTCCGGGTGCAGGAACGGCACCACGAACCCGCCGCTGGCGGCGTCCACGTGCACCGGGATGTCGGGTTTGCCGTCCTGTCCGGCCAGCTGATCGAGCGCCGCGCAGATCTCGGCGACCGGTTCGAGTTCGCCGGTGAACGTGGTGCCCAGGATGGCCACCACACCGATGGTGTCCTCGTCGACGTGCTCGAGCACTTGCTCTGGAGTGATCACGTAGCGGCCCTCGGCCATAGGCAGATAGCGGGCTTCGACGTCGAAGTAGCGGCAGAACTTCTCCCACACCACCTGCACGTTGGAACCCATCACCAGGTTGGGGGTGCGACCCTTCCAGTCCTGCCCGGCAGCTTCCAGTCGTTGCCGCCAGCGCCATTTCATCGCCAACCCGGCCAGCATCACCGCTTCGCTGGAGCCGATGGTGGAGACGCCGATTGCGGTGGAGGGGTCGTCGTCGCGCAGGTCCTCGGCGTGGAACAGGTCGGCCACCATGCACACGCAACGCTGCTCGATGGCCGCGGTGATGGGGTACTCGTCCTTGTCGATCATGTTCTTGTCGAAGGTCTCCGACATCAGTTGCCCGGCTTCGGGATCCATCCAAGTGGTGACGAAGGTGGCCAGGTTGAGCCGGGAGCTGCCGTCGAGCATCAGCTCGTCGTGGATGAACCGGTAGGCATGTTCGGGCTCCATCGACTCGTCGGGCAGCCGCAGCGCCGGGATCGGTGAGGTGGACAACCGGCCGGTGTAGGCGGGGGCGAGCGAGGAATGGTGCGTGACGTTGGGCATGGAACCTTCCTTGTCAGTGGCGGCGTTGCGCCGCCTCTCAGAGCAGCATGGCCAATGCGGGACGGATGTGGGCCTGAATCCGCGACGACGACGTCGGCGCCGGTTGGGGTCCGGGATCGTGCGCGGCCAGTTCGGCCGCGCGGGTGTGCACGAAGGCGGCCGCGGCGGCTGCGCGGGCGGCGGGCAGCCCGGCAGCCAGCAGCGCGCCGATCATCCCGGACAGCACGTCGCCGGAACCGGCTGTGGCAGCCCAGGACCCGCCGGCCGGGTTGAGGTAGACCGGACCGTCCGGGTCGGCGATCACGGTGACGTGACCTTTCAGCAGCACGACGGCACCGGTGCGTTCGGCGAGTTCGCGGGCGGCGGCGATCCGGTCGGCGCCGGGCGGATGCCCGGCCAGCCGTTCGTATTCCCCGGCGTGCGGGGTCAGCACCGTGGGTGCGTCGCGTTCGGCCACCAGTTCGGGATGCTTGGCCAGCAGGGTCAGTGCGTCGGCGTCGACGATCACCGGCAGGTCGGTGCCCAACACGGTGCGCAGCGTGACAGATTCGGTGTGCCCGGTACCGAAACCCGGCCCGATCACCCAGGCCTGCACCCTGCCGGCGGACGCCAGGTCGTTGGCGGCGATCACCTCGGGCCAATGTGAAACCACTTCGGCAGCAGCACTTCCCACGTATCGGACCATGCCGGACTGGCTGGCCACCGCGGCGCCGGCACACAGGATCGCCGCCCCCGGGTAGGTGGTCGATCCGGCCAGGATCCCGGTGACGCCTTGGGTGTACTTGTCGTCGGTGCGCCCGGGCAGCCGCCAGCAGGCGGCGACGTCGGCGGCTTCGAAGCCGAGCAGGTGGGTCTCGGGCAGGTCCAAGCCGATGTCGACCAGCTCGACCCGGCCGCAGTCGGCCAGTGCGTGTACGGGTTTGAGCCCGCCGAAGGTCACGGTGAGCGCCGCTTGCACGTGTGGTCCGTCGGCGGCGCCGGTGGCCACGTCGAGGCCGGACGGCAGATCTACCGCCACCACGGGGGCTTGGCTTTCGGCGAATACCTTTGCGGCGTTTGGCCGCAATGGTCCGGTGGCGCCGATGCCGACCACCCCGTCGATCACCAGATCGGTTGTCGGGTGGATGGTTTCGATGATCCGACCGCCGGCCTTGCGAAAGGCTCTCAGCGCCTTGGCGTGGGCGCGCTGCGGATCCAGCAGCACCGCGTCGGCGGCGGCGCCGCGGCGACGCAGGAAGGTCGCCGCCCACAAGGCATCACCGCCGTTGTCGCCGGAGCCGACCACCGCGCACACCCGGCGCCCCGCGACAGCGCCGGTACGGGCCTGCAATTCCTTGGCGATGGCCACCGACAGTGGCCACGCCGCGCGGCGCATCAACACCCCGTCCGGCAGGGCGGCCAGCAGCGGGGCCTCGGCGTCCCGGATTTGCTGGGCGGTGTAGTAGTGCCGCATGCGGGTCAGATTACGGGGTCGGCACTCGGGATAGCGGCATTGCGGCTTCGGTCACCGATCGGACCCGGCTCGGGATCGGGCGTCCCAGTCGCTGACGGATTCCGAACGCTCGACGTCTTTCGCGTGGACACCAATCTGGGCTGCCAACGCGGCCATGAGGCCTCTACTCCGCTTATCCGCCTGCGAGTCGCGGATCGCGATCGTTTCGGTCACTGCCCTGCGCTGTACCGATATCAACCCCATCCTCAGGGCCTACCGAGAGCACCACAGATCACCCCGACAGGCGCGCCGTACGCGCGCATTTCAGAGAGGTCAACGCGTCATCGAGTTTGTCGGACCCTGCACTTAAAATCGAACACATGTTCGATAGATCGCTTCCCGAGCCGGCCGAGTTGGCCGACGTCGACGACGCCACCCTGGCCGCCGCGATCACCGACTGGGCGCGCGTCGCCGCTGCTGCTGATGCCCGTGCTCTGGCCGCCATCGCCGAACTGACTCGACGCCGCTGCACCGATGAGCACCCCGACTGGAGCTGCGACGACTGGGACGCCGCGGCCGCCGAAGTGTCCTGCGCCCTGCACATCGGCCACAACGGGGCCTCAGCACAGATGAACCTCGCCGTCGCCCTCCGCGATCGGCTACCGAAAGTCGGGGCGCTGTTCTTGGCCGGCACCATCAACCGCTACCAAGCCCAAACCATCGTCGACCGCACCCACCTCGTCCAAGACGAGGCCACCCTGGCCGAACTCGACGACCTGATCACCAAAGGCCTACGCGACTGGCACGGCGTGTCCCGGTACAAACTCGAACGCACCCTCGACGCCTACATCGAAGGACTCGACCAAGACGCCGTCCGCCGCGCAAACACCCGCGCCCGCGGCCGCCACTTCAACATCGGCGACCACAACACCGACGCCACCGCCAGCAACGTCTGGGGCACCCTCACCAACACCGACGCCGCCCTCCTTGAACAGGCCATCACCACCCTGGCCCACAGCGTCTGCCCCGACGACCCACGCACCCTCGACCAACGCCGCGCCGACGCGCTGGGCGCCCTCGCCGCTCACTCACACTTCCTGGCCTGCCAATGCACCAACCCGCACTGCCCCGCCGCCGGCGACGACGGCCGCACCAGCAACATCGTCATCCACATCCTCACCAACGCCACCCCCACCCAACCCACGACCGACCTCAACGGAACCGCCCGCGAGGTCGCCAACCCACCAGCAGCGGGCGCCAGCGAAGTCAACAGGGCTGAGCAGCCCGCGCGCAACCCGTTCGGGGTCATCCTCGGCGGCCCCTTGGTCTCCGCGCCCCTGTTGGCCGACCTCATCGCTCGCGGCGCCAAAGTACGAGACCTCAAACCTCCCGCCCCCGAACCGCAACCGCACTACCGGCCTACGAAGGCACTGGCACTGTGGGTCCGGCTACGCGACCTCACCTGCCGCTGGCCCGGCTGCAAC
Source organism: Mycobacterium sp. NGS45 (assembly GCF_059812645.1). Classification (NCBI taxonomy): domain Bacteria; kingdom Bacillati; phylum Actinomycetota; class Actinomycetes; order Mycobacteriales; family Mycobacteriaceae; genus Mycobacterium; species Mycobacterium sp. NGS45. The sequence continues at coordinate 33,921 of NZ_JCALDB010000009.1, forward strand.
CGCCCCGCCCACCTCACCGATATCGACCACACCCGCCCCTACCCCACCGGCACCACCCACCCCGGCGAGATGCACTGCTACTGCCGAAAACATCACCTAGTCAAGACTTTCTGGACCGGCTTCACCGACCAGCAAGCCCCCGACTCGAGTCTGACCATCACCACACCCGCGGGCCTGCGCTACACCACCACACCGTTGGCTGGCGTGTTGTTCCCGCACTGGAACATCAGCACCCCCGCACCCCCGCCGGGCCCCACCGTCCCCAGCAGTCCACACCGCGGTCTGATGATGCCGCTACGCAAAACCACCCGCAGCCAAGACCGCGCCCAACGCATCCGCACCGAACGCGCCGAGAACCGACTGGACGCCACCGGCCACGACGACCTGCCAGACATTCCCTACCCGCTGGAACCCGACTTCTAGTTCCAGAAGCGGTGAGTGCTGGGCTACTCGACGGTGACCGACTTGGCCAGGTTGCGCGGCTTGTCCACGTCGTATCCGCGCTCACGGGCCACCGCGGCGGCGAACACCTGCAGCGGAATCGTCGACAGCAGCGGCTGGAACAGCGTTGAGACAGCCGGGATTTCGATCAGGTGATCGGCGTAGGGCCGTACCGTCTCATCGCCTTCCTCGGCGATCACGATGGTCAACGCGCCGCGGGCCTGGATCTCGCGGATGTTGCTCAACAACTTGGCGTGCAGCATCGCGGCGTTCTTCGGCGAGGGCATCACGATGATCACCGGCAGGTCGTCCTCGATCAACGCGATCGGGCCGTGCTTGAGCTCGCCGGCCGCGAAGCCCTCGGCGTGCATGTACGCCAGTTCCTTGAGCTTGAGCGCACCCTCGAGCGCCACCGGGTAGCCCACGTGGCGACCGAGGAACAACACCGTCGGGCTCTGCGCGAATCGGGCCGCAATCGCGGCGACCGCATCCATCCGGGTCAGCACATTGGCCACCAGGTCCGGCATGGCCTCCAGTTCCTGGTATTCGCGCTGCACCTCGTCGGGGTACTTGGTGCCGCGGGCCTGCGCCAATGCCAAGCCGACCAGGTAATTGGCGGCGATCTGGGCCAGGAACGTCTTGGTGGACGCCACCCCGATCTCCGGTCCGGCCCGGGTGTAGAGCACCGCGTCGGCCTCGCGCGGGATCTGGCTGCCATTGGTGTTGCAGATCGCCAGCACCTTGGCCTTCTGCTCCTTGGCGTGCCGCACGGCCTCCAGAGTGTCGGCGGTCTCACCGGACTGCGAGATCGCGATCACCAGCGTGCTGCGGTCTAGAACCGGGTCGCGGTAACGGAATTCGCTGGCCAGTTCGACCTCGACCGGAAGCCGGGTCCAGTGCTCGATGGCGTATTTGGCCAGCATCCCGGAGTGATACGCGGTGCCGCACGCGACGATGAACACCTTGTCCACCTCGCGCAGCTCCTGATCGGAGAGCCGCTGCTCGTCGAGCACGATCCGGTGGTCGACGAAATGCCCGAGCAACGTGTCGGCGACGGCCTGCGGTTGCTCGGCGATCTCCTTGAGCATGAAGTAGTCGTAGCCGCCCTTTTCCGCGGCCGACAGGTCCCAGTCGATGTGGAACGGGCGGGCGCTGGCGTCGTCGCGGTTACCGGCGAAGTCGTAGATCTGGTATCCGTCGGCGGTGATCGCCACGGCCTGGTCCTGGCCGAGTTCGACGGCGTTGCGGGTGTAGGAGATGAACGCCGCGACGTCGGAGCCGATGAACATCTCGCCCTCACCGATGCCGACCACCAGCGGGGTGGAGCGGCGCGCGGCCACGATCGTGCCCGGATCCTCGGCGTTGGCGAACACCAGGGTGAAGTGACCCTCCAGCCGGCGCAGCACCGCCAACACCGAGCCGACAAAGTCGCCCGCGGTCTCGCCCTGCTTATAGGCACGGGCAACCAGGTGGACGGCGACCTCGGTGTCGGTGTCGCTGGCGAACTCGACGCCGGCGGCCTCCAGTTCGACCCGTAGCGCCGCGAAGTTCTCGATGATGCCGTTGTGTACGACGGCGATGGTGCCGGAGGCGTCGCGGTGCGGGTGCGCATTGCGGTCGGTGGGCCGACCGTGCGTGGCCCAGCGGGTGTGTCCGACGCCGGCGCTGCCGGCCAGGAGGTCCGCGTCGGTGTCGGCCAGCGCCTCTTCCAGGTTGGCCAGCCGGCCGGCGCGGCGCCGCACGGTCATGCCGCCGTCGCCGTCGAGCAGGGCCACCCCCGAGGAGTCGTAGCCGCGGTATTCCATCCGGCGCAACGCGCCGACGACGACCTCACGGGCCGGACGATGCCCGACGTAGCCGACGATTCCGCACATGGTTGTCCAGGGTAGTGCAGCCGCCGACCGAGGTGCGGTGAGCTAACGTCGATGGGTGGCCAGCACCAAGAAGCTCTTCGCCGCCCTGACCCGCCGCGGCCCACACCGCGTTCTACGCGGTGACCTGGCCTTTGCCGGGATTCCCGGGGTGGTCTACACGCCCGAAGCCGGTTTGAATCTGCCCGCCGTGGCCTTCGGCCACGATTGGGTCACATCGGCAGCCAAGTACGGCTGGCTGCTCGAACACCTGGCGTCCTGGGGCATCGTGGCCGCCGCGCCGGACACCGAGCGCGGGCTGGCGCCGTCGGTGCTGAACCTGTCCTACGACCTGGGCACCACACTCGACGTGGTGACCGGTGTGCGGTTGGGCCCGGGCAAGATCAGCGTGCACCCGGGCAAGCTGGCCGTGGCCGGCCACGGATTCGGTGGGTCGGCCGCGGTGTTCACCGCAGCCGGGCTGGGTTCGCGGCTGCAGGCCGTCGCGGCGATCTTCCCCGCGGTGACCAAACCGCCCGCCGAGCAACCCGCAGCAACCCTGAAGCTGCCCGGACTGGTGCTCGCCGCGCCGGCGGACCCGTCGTCGTTGCGCACCAATTCCGAGTCCTTGGCCACAGCCTGGCCGGGCGCGGTGCTGCGCACGGTCAGCAAGGCCGAGGTCGACGGGCTGGCCGATGGCCGCAAGCTCAACAAGTTCTTCGGCTTGGGCGGCACCGACCGGCGCACGCAGAAGAGCGTGCGGGCGCTGCTGACCGGTTACCTGCTGTTCGCGCTGACCGGCGACAAGACCTACCGGGAGTTCGCCGATCCCGAGGTGCACCTGCCCCGCACCGTGGCGCCGGATCCGGATGCCGAGCCGATTGCGCTGGAGCAGAAGGTCGCCGCGCTGCTGCGCTAACGCTGCCAACTCTGCGTTGAGAATTGCACCAGGTAGACAAAGTTCGAGAGAACGCCTACCTGGGCGCTAACTCGATGGGCACCTATACTAATTAACCAACCAATACAATTATGCTCCAGACCACATCGAGGGGCGGCTCTTCGTGACTGCGCTGATCAACACGGCCTGGCATCTGACTTTCCGGCCCACCGGCCTGGTCGAGGCAGCCGACTTCGAGGTCCGCACGGCAGCCGTGCCTGCACCGGGGCCCGAGCAGGTGCTGGTGCGCAATATCTACCTGATGGTTCCGGCCTCGATGCGGATCTGGATGGACGCCGAGGACAGCTATCTGCCGGCCCAGCCGCTGGGCGAGGTGATGCGCGGTATCACCCTCGGCGTGGTGGAGCAGTCCGAATCCGAACGGCTCCCGGTGGGCAGCTATGTGACCGGGATGGGCGGTTGGCAGGAGTATTCAGTCGGCTCGGCGCGCGCCTGGTCCCGACTGGATCCGCATCCCGACATTCCGCTGACCGCCTACCTGGGCGTGCTGGATCTGCAGGGACTGACCGCCTACTGCGGGCTCACCGAGGTGGGGCGACCCAAGCCCGGCGAAACGCTGGTGGTCACCGCGGCGGCCGGCAGCGTCGGATCGCTGGTGTGCCAGATCGGCAAGAAGCTCGGGCTGCGGGTGGTGGGCATCGCCGGTGGACCGGCCAAATGTGCGTGGCTGCTCGACGAGTGCGGTGTGGACGGCGCGATCGACTACAAGAACGACGACGTCGGCGCCCGCCTCGACGAGCTGTGCCCGGACGGCATCGACATCGGGTTCGAGAACGTCGGCGGCCCGGTGTTCGACCTGATCCTGGACCGGATCGCGATGCATGCTCGAATCGCGTTGTGCGGCATGGTGTCTTCCTACAACGGCGGCGCGCAGACCGCGGGCCGGTCGTTGATGAACCTGGTGAACAAGCGCGGCCTGATCCAGGGTTTCATCGTGCGCGACTTCATGGCGCGGCGCGCCGAGGTGCGCGACCTGCTGACCCCGTGGTTGCTCGACGGCAGCGTGGTCTACCGCGAGGAGTTCAGCACCGGCCTGGACAGCACCGTCGAGGCGATGAACCGGTTGGCCCGCGGACAGAACACCGGTTTGCAGTTCGTGCAGGTGACGAACAGCTGAGGCTAAACCTCCAGCTTTCCCAAAGTCGTTCCGACCGGGTAGGTTTCGTCCTCCTCCACCGCACCGTAGCGCAGCACGCCGGCGATCGGCGCCGGGATGTCGGTGGACACCTTGTCGGTGCCGACGGTGTAGAGGTCCTCACCCTCCTCGACGGTGGTGCCGTCCGGCACCAGCCAGCCCAGGAAGGTTCCCTCGGTCATCGTCACGTCGAGCTTCGGCATCTTGATTTCCATTGGTGGACAAGCCTTTCGAATGTCAGTTGGCGGTCTTCAGGGCGACGGCGGGGCAGGACTCCACCGCCTCGTGGGCAATGCGTTCGCGCTCGGGCGGGATGTCATCGACCAGCAGGTGGGCCTGCCCGTCGTCACCGACCTCGAAGAGGTCCGGCGCCAAGGCTTCACAAACCCCGTTGCCGACACAGCGATCCAGATCCACGGTCACCTTCATGATGGCGCTCCCCTACTTGGTCAGGATGGTGACGCCGCTCAGACCCGGCGCACCGTAGACATGGGATAGTGCCACCTTGGGCTGCCCGGCGACCTGACGTCCGCCGGCCGTTCCACGCAGTTGCAGCACGTTCTCGTGGATCTGTCGCAGCCCCGAAGCGCCGATCGGTTCCCCGTTGGCCAGCACGCCGCCGTCGGTGTTGATCGGCAGCCGGCCGGTCAGCTCGGTCTCGCCGGCCTCGATCAGGGCCTGCTGCTCGCCGTCGGCGCACAGCCCGGTCTCGGCCATGTGGATGATCTCGGCGCCGGCGTCGGTGTCCTGCAACTGCGCCAGGTCCACGTCGTCGGGTCCGATACCGGCCAGCTCGAACGCCGCGGCCGCAGCGTCCACGCTGGGGCTGACCCCGCGCCGCACCGACAGCGACGGGCTGAGCACCTCGAACGATCCGGGCCGGCGGGTGCACACGGCGGAGGCCGCCACGTACACCGGGTTCGAGCTGAACTCCTTGGCCCGCTTGGCGTTACACAGCACCAGCGCGGTGGCGCCGTCGCCCGGTGAGCACAGCATGTACTGGCGCAGCGGATCCGACAGCATCATCGAGGCCTCCACGTCGGCCTCGGACAGCGGCTTGCGCCGCCAGGCGTTGGGGTTCAGCGAGCCGTTGCGGAACGCCTTGGCGGCCACCTTGGCCAGCAGGTCCGGCGACAGGTCGTGCTCGTGCAGGTAGCGCTGGATCTTCAGCGCGAAGAACTGCGAGGTCAGCGCCAGACCACTGCTGCCGTACCACTGCCCCAGCCCCATCGCCTTCGGGTCGATGCTGAACGCGCCGCGCGGATGCGAGTCGAACCCGATCACCAGCGCCAGATCCGCGGCCCCGGCGCTGATGGTGTGCACCGCCGAGATCAGCGAACTGCTGCCGGTGGCGCAGCCGTTGAACACATTGACGAACGGCACCCCGGTCAAACCCAGGTCGGAGACCAGGGTGTCGGCCGGTCCGCCGTCCATGCTGCCCCCGACCGCGTACTGGATCTGCGGCCAGGTCACACCCGCGTCGGCGAGCGCGGCGCGCGCAGCGGCCACCGCCTCGGTCCGCACCGTGGTGTCCTGATAGCGGCCGAACGGCCGGCAGCCGACGCCGATGATCGCAACGGAATTCATCACTGACCGCCTTCGTGCTGAGCCGGCTCGAACGCGAATGTCGGCTTGGTGTACCCGGTTTCGGTGATGACGTCGACCGTGGTCAGCGTCATGGGCATGCCGATGCGCAGCCGCTGCGGGTCTGATTCGGTGAGCCGGGTCTCGACGATCACCTCGCCGGGCAGCTCGACGTAGCCGACGCCGAACGGTTCGAATTCGTCGGCCGGGCCGTAATACGGCGGGCTCGGCGGTGGGAACCGCTGCACGGTCCAACTCCACAGCACGCCCCGGTCGGCCAGCGGCACCGGGCTGATGTCGGCGCCGCCGCAGTCGCGGCAGGACGGCTTGCGCGGAAATTCGATCTCCCCGCACGCTCCGCAGCGGCCGCCGATCAGGCGCAGCCGGCCGTCGCTGACCTCCATGATGTCCGGATCGATGACGTCAGGCACCCGGATCCTCCTGTTCTGCTGTCGGTTTGCGCTTTTGGCGCACTCCACGTTTTTCCACCACCACGTCTCCGCGCACCCCCGCCTGGCAGGCCAGCCGCACGTGTTCGCCGCGTCCGCCCTTGTCGCCGGTCAGATTGCGTACCGCGGCGGTCTCGGTCGCCGAGGCCTCGGTGAGCCGTTCCGGGCCTTCCAGCACGCTGACGTGGCACACCAGGCAGTCGCCGTTACCGCCGCACACCGTGGGCCAGCGCAGCCCGGCCGCCTGCGCGGCGGCCATCACCGTCTGCCCGTCCGCTGCCTCGAACGTGATGCCGGACGGCCGGACGGTGACGGTCGGCATGTCAGCTGCGCCGGAGTTCACGCCAAGGCTTGCCCCGGCCCGGATCAATCTCGCGTTCCAGGCCCAGCACCCGCTCACCGACGATGTTGCGCTGCACCTCCGAGGTGCCGCCGGCGATGGTGAAGCGGCGGCTGTCGAGCAGGTTGTGCGTCTCCAGCGGCATCTCACCCTCCCAGTACGCGGCTTCGGCCCCGCCGATCTCGAAGCCGAGTTCGCTGATCTCCTGTGACAACTCGGAGAGCACCAGCTTGGTGATCGATCCGGTGGGTGATCCACTGGCGGTGCGGGATTCGGCGATCGAACGCAGGTTGGTCAACGCCAGTGCATGCTCGACGGCGAACAGGTCCACCAGCCGGTCCCGGATCACCGGGTCGTTCCACCGTCCGGTGCGCCGGGCCAGTTCCAGCACCGGGGCCAGCGGCACACCGCTGGCACTCGACGTCTCGGACAGCCCGGAGCGTTCGGCGTTCAGCGTCGACATCGCCACCCGCCAGCCGTCGTTGACCTGGCCGAGCACGGTGTCCGGGCCCAGCACCAGGTCTTCCAGGAACACCTCGCAGAAGTGCTCGTCGCCGGTGAGCTGGCGCAGCGGCCGCACCGTCACACCGGGGGCCGCCATGTCGACCAGGAAACAGGTGATACCGGCGTTCTTGGGTTGGTCGGGATCGGTGCGGGCCAGCAACATGCCGTAGCGCGATCCGGTGGCGAACGAACTCCACACCTTCTGGCCGTTGACCCGCCACGAATCGCCTTCGGCGACTGCGCGGGTGGCCAGCGAGGCCAGGTCCGAGCCGGCGCCGGGTTCGCTGAACAGCTGGCACCACATGTCGGCGCCGGACACGATGCCGGGCAGATACTGCTGCTGCTGTTCCGGTGTGCCCCAGTCCATGATGGCCGGCCCGATCAGCATCGGCGGCACGAAGTAGTACTCCGGCAGCCCGGCGCCGTGCTCATGCAACACCGAACGCACCACGGCGGCTTGCTGTTCGGTGTAACCCAGACCGCCGTACTCCCGGGGCCAGTGCGGCACGCTGTAGCCGCGCTCCCCCAGTGCGGCATACCAGCCCGCGGCCGCGGCCGGGTCGAAGTCGTACAGCGTGGTGGCACTGCCGGGTTGCACCGCGCCGCGGAACTTCGCCGGGAAGTGTTCGGCCACCCAGCGGTTGACCTCGGCGCGCAGTTGGTCGTAGTCGAGTTCCGATGATTCAGACACGCTCATGCATCCCGTCGATCGATCAAATCGGCCAGCCGGCCCCGATGCTCCCCCGGTGAACCAGTCAGCGCCAGCACCGAATTGGCCCGGCGCAGGTACAGGTGCGCCCAGTGCTCCCAGGTGACCGCGATGCCGCCGTGCAACTGCACGGTGGCCTTGGTGACCGCCAGCGCAGCCTTGCGGGCCAACACCGCAGCCACGGCCAGATCGATCTCGGTGCTGACCGCCTGCGGGTCGCTGCCCAGGTGCCAGGCCGCGCCGTAAACCGCCGAGCGGGCCAGTTCCACCGCGGCCAACAGATCCACCAGCCGATGCTTGACCGCCTGAAACGAACCGATGCTGCGGCCGAATTGGATTCGCTTGTCCACGTATTCGACCGTCCCGGTCAATGCGTGCTGGGCCACACCGAGCAGCTCGGCCGCAGTGACCAGGTCGACCCGGCGGGTCAGCGCGGCGCGCACCGCGGCGGCCTCGTCGCCGCGCAGCAGGATGGCCGGCTTGACGTTTCGCACCTCCAGCCGGCCCACCGGACGGGTCAGATCCAGCCCGGAGAACTCGGTCAGGCCGTCGGCGACATCGGTGAGCAGCGCGACCACGGGTGCGCCGTCGACGGTCCCGACCACGACGACGTCGTCGGCACCGGCGTTCCACACCGGGGCGGCCGCGACCGAGACGGCGCCGGCCGCATCGACGCTCAGGTGGGCACCCCACGCGGCGCCCACGGTGCGGGTGCCGTCGCGCAGCGGATCCAGCAGGGTGGGCGCGTCGACGCTCGCCGCCAGCACACCGGCTGCCACGCTGGGCAGCAGCGGGCCGCCGAACAGTGCCGCGCCGGCCTGCTCGGCCAGGATGGCCAGGTCGACCGCGGTGGCGGAGGCCCCCGGCTGGCCGGCGTCGAACACGATCTCGTCGGCGCCGACCTCGGAAAGCAGTTTGCGCCAGCCGGTTTCGCCCGGAGCGACGAAAAACTCGGTGAGCATCTCGCGCAGCGCGGTGTGTTCCTCGGTGAACGCGAACGCCACGGGGGCGGCCTCGCGGGTCAATTCGGCGGTGTCCATCAGGGCCTCCCAGCCGGCCGCATGACCGGCGTAGTGGCGCGGCGGGCCAGGTACTGATCTCGCAGCTGCCGCTTGTTCAGTTTTCCCATCACCGAACGCAGATCGAAGTCGACAAACTCGACCAGGTTCGGACATTTGTAGTGCGCCAGGCGATCCCGGGCCCAGGCCACCAGTTCGGCGGGGTCCAGGTTCGGGTCGTTGGCCTGCACCAGCGCGCACAACTGCTCGCCGAGGTCGGGGTGCGGGATGCCGATGACGGCGACGTCGACCACCCCCGGGTGCCGGCGCAGCACGGCCTCGGATTCGGCCGGGTAGACGTTGACGCCGCCGCTGACCACCATGTCCGAGGCGCGGTCGGTGAGGAACAGGTAGCCGTCGGCATCGAGGTAGCCGATCTCGCCGAGTGCGAACACGCCGTCGGCGACATAGCTGCGTCGGGTCTTCTCCGGATCCCCGTGATAGGTCGGGTGGTGTCCGACCAGGGATTGCACGCACACCAATCCCTCGGTGCCGGTGGGCAGTAGCTCGCCGTCGGCGGTGCGGATGGTCAATTCGTAGCCTGGCATGGCGCGGCCCACCGAACCCGGATGCTCCAGCCATTCCGCGGCGGTGATCAAGGTGACGGTGCCGGCTTCGGTGGAGCCGTAGGCCTCGATCAGGATCGGGCCGAACCACTCGATCATGGCGCGCTTGACCTCGACCGGGCAGGCCGCGCCGGTGTGCACGATGCTGCGCATGCTGCTGACGTCGTAGCGGTCACGAACCTCGGCCGGTAGTTGCAGCAGTCGGGAGAAGTGGGTGGGCACCATCATGGTGGCCTCGACGTGCTCGGCCTCGATGGTGGCCAGCACCTGCTCGGCGTCGAAGCGCGGCAGGATCACCAGGGGTTGGCCGGCCAGGATGCCGCGTACGCCGGCCATCGGCCCGGTGTGGTGCATCGGTGCGACCACCAGATGCTTGCCGGGGGTGCGGATCGGTGAATCGATGATCCGCTGCACGTATTCGACCATCGACGCGCCGCCGGGAAACATCTGATCCGGCAGTTCGACACCTTTGGGGTAGCCGGTGGTCCCGGAGGTGTAGTAGAGCGGTTTGGCCGGCGCGATGTCGGCCGACGGCTCGGTGTCGGGGTACTCGGCCAGCACGTTGTCCAACTCCGGCCAGGACAACACCTGCACGTCCGAATCGGCCGCGCGCACGGTGGCCGCGGCATCGGCGCTGCACAACACGGTGTGCACGGCGCCGTCCCGCAGGATGTAGCCGATCTCATCGGCGGTCAGGTGGTAGTTCACCGGCACCGTCGACAGTCCGGCGTAGGTGGTGGCCAGGTGCGCCAGCACCACGTGCACGCTGTTGGCGCCCAGCACCGCCACCCGGCTGCCGGCGGGGATGTCCTGCGCCAGCATCCAATTCACGGCTCGGTTTAGCCGTGAATTGAGCTGTGGCCAGGTCCATGCGGTGCTGCCGTCGGTGAGCGCGACCGCGTCGGGATCCAAACGAGCGTATTGCTCGATCGCATGAACCACGAAGGTTAGCCGTTCCGCGACAGGGCGTTCTTGGCCGCCGCGACGATGGCGTCTTCGCCGGGCACGAAGGCATCCTCGAGCACCTTGGCGAACGGGATCGGGGTGTTCGGGCCGGCCACCCGGGCCACCGGGGCGCCGAGCTCGCCGAACAGGTTCTCGGTGATCAGCGCGGACAGTTCGGCCCCGAACCCGTTGCGCCGCACCGCTTCGTGGACTACCACGGCGTGGCGGGTGCGGGCCACCGATTCCAGCACGGTCTTCTCGTCCAGTGGCACCAGCGAGCGCAGGTCGATCACTTCGGCCTCGATGCCGTCGGCGGCCAGTCGTTCGGCGGCAGCCAGGCTGGTGTGCACCTGGCGACCGTAGCTGATCAAGGTGATGTCCTGGCCCTCGCGCACGGTGGCCGCCGAGCCCAGCGGCACCACGTGGTGGCCGACCGGAACCGGCTGCGGCGGTGCGAAATACAGCAGACTCTGCTCGACGACCACCACCGGGTCGGGGTCGAAGATCGCGGCGGTGAGCAGACCCTTGGCGTCGGCCGGGTTGGACGGCACCACGACCTTGAGGCCGGGGACGTGGGTCAGCCAGGCTTCCAGCATCTCGGAATGCTGGGCACCGAACTGCATGCCGGCGCCGGCCGCGCAGCGGATGGTCAGCGGCACGGTGGTCTGCCCGCCCGACATGTAGCGCAGTTTGGCGGCGTGGTTGGACACCTGGTCCATGCACACGGCCAGGAAGTCCATCAGCATGATCTCGGCGACCGGTTTCATGCCGGCGATCGCGGCGCCCACGGCGGCACCGATGATGGCCTGCTCGCTGATCGGGGTGGCCCGCACCCGGTCGGTGCCGTACTTGGTGGACAGGCCCGCCGACACCTTGAACACGCCGCCACTGGGGTCGGCGATGTCCTCACCGAGCAGGAACACCGACGGGTCACGGCCCAGGGCATCGTCCAGCGCGCTGCCGAGCGCCTGGAAGCCGAGCATCGGGGTGGTTTCCACTGCTGTTGCTGTGCTTTCTGTGGTGGTCATGACCTCACACCTCTCCGTAGACGTCGGTCAGCAGCTCGGAGAGCTCGGGCACCGGGCTGGATTCGGCGAACACGAAGGCGTCTTGCACCTCGGCCTTCGCCTCGGCCTCGATGGCCTCGATCTCGGCCTCGGTGAGCACCTGGTCTTCGATCAGCCGGGCCCGCAGCCGCAGCACCGGGTCGTTACCGCGTTCGGCATCGAGTTCGCCCGGCTTCATGTACTCGTTCTGGTCCGACATCTGATGGCCGTAGAACCGGAAGGTCATGGCCTCCAACAGGGTTGGGCCTTCGCCCGCGCGGGCCCGCTCGATCGCGGTGCGCGCCGCGGTGTACATCGCCACCGGGTCGTTGCCGTCCACCCGGACGCCGGGCATCTTGTACGACGCGGCGCGGTCGGCCACCCGGTCCACGCTGGTGCCGTCCTCGAACGAGGTGTGCTCGGCGTAGCGGTTGTTGTGACACACGAACACCACCGGCAGCTTCCACAGCGCCGCGAGGTTGCACGCCTCATGGAACGCGCCGATGTTGGTCGCACCGTCGCCGAAGTTGACGATCGTGACCCGGTCGCTGCCCTGCAGCTGAGAGGCCAGCGCCAGACCGTTGGCGATCGGCAGTCCGCTGCCGACGATGCCGGTGGTGACCATCAGCCCGGAATCCGGGTGGGTGATATGCATCGGGCCACCCTTGCCCTTGCAGGTTCCGGTGGCTTTGCCGAAGAACTCGGCCCACAGCTCGCGCATCGGGACACCCTTGGCCAGGTGGTCGTGCAGACCGCGGTAGGTGGTGACCAGATAGTCGTCCGGGCGCAGCAGCGCGCCGACCGACGAGGACACGATCTCTTGGCCGCGCGGCGAGTAATACTGGGCGCTGACCTGGCCGGTCAGGATCAAGGAACGGAACTTCTCATCGCACACCTTGATCCGGGTGGCCGTCCGGAAAATCTGTGTCAGCTCGGTGAGCCCGAGGCCGATATCTGCCGTGGACGTCATCGACTCCCAATCTATTAGTCGGTTAGCTAATTAATTAGTAACACTCGTCACTATCGAGTGTCAATGCCGGACGAGCAGCCGGAGCTCGGCGCGGCACCATAGGTAGCAGCCGTCACTTTGTTAACATCGCGCGATGCGGCCCATCACCCGACGTGACGCCCTGCGCTATGCCGGTGCGACGACGGCGCTGGCCGGTTTGGGCGCGGCGTCGGCCGGCGTCGCGGCACCCACGGCGTCGGCCGCCGGGGCCACCCTGATCGATTTCGCGATGAAGCAGATCCCGGCCGCCGACATCCGCGCCGCCGGCCATTCCGGGGTGATCAACTACGTATCGACCTCGCGGCCGGGCTCGTCGTTCGGCGCCAAACCGATCACGCTTCCCTACGCCCGCTCCTTGCACGCCGCCGGACTGGTGATCGTCAGCAACTACCAGTACGGCAAGCCGGGTGGCACCGCACCGTCGGACTTCACCCGCGGGTTCGCCGGCGGCGTCGCCGACGCGCGCACCGGCTGGCAGCTGCACACCGCCGCCGGCGGCGGACAGACCGCGCCGATCTTCTTCAGCGTCGACGACGACATCGACCGCAACACCTGGAACAGCCAGGCGCTGCCCTGGTTTCGCGGGATCAACTCGGTGATCGGGGTGCTGCGCACCGGTATCTACGCCGGTGTGAACGTCTGCCAGTGGGCCCTCGAGGACGGCGTGATCGGCAACTCGAGCACCGCCGGGCGCAAGTGGATCTGGCAGACCCGGTCCTGGTCCGGCGGCAAGATCCACCCCGCGGCGGTGCTCTATCAGCGCATCATCGACACCGCATCAAATCCGGGACCGGTGGTCGGCGGCATCCGGGTCGACGTCAACGACGTGCTGGCCGCCGACTGCGGCCAGTGGAACCTGCATCCCTGAGGTCAGCGGCGCGGTGTTGTGGTGATGTGCACGTGGTCGTAGTGGCCGTAACCCGACCCGGCCGGGCCGCCCGGCGTGTAGTAGGTGCCGCGCCAGATCACATCCTGTAACCCGAACCGGCCGGCATTGGCGAGCGCATAGGCAAGGATCGCGTCGCCGAGCGCGATCCCCTCGGCAGTGTCGTGATTGGGGATCATGATGTCGATCGCCAGGCCGCTCGGATGCCACGGCAGCGAGTCCGGCCGGACCCCGCCGATGTGGGCGATCTGGGGGAATTGCGCGCTGACGGCGCGGGCGGCCAGCACGGTGTTGGGCTGCAACCCGGCCTCGGGGGCGACCCCGACGGGCAGCGCCTCGGCGATGTCGGGGGCGAGCGCGAACTGCGGGGCGGGCGCAACCAGCGCCGCTGCGTTGTTCACGATGTCCCGCTGCTGCGGTGTCAGCGCGGCGTACTGACCCTCGGCGGCCGAGATCTGGGTCAGCAGTTCCTTGACCTTGTCCTGCAGCTCGGCGCGCACCCGGTCGGCCTGTTCGGCGGCGGCCCGGGCGTCGGCGGCCGATTGCTCGGAGGCCGCCGCGGCCGCAGCCGCACGCGTCCGCGCCGAGCGTAGGTCCTCGATTTGGTGCGCGGTCTGCTGGGCGATCACGCGTTGCAGCGACAGATCGTCGATCAGCTGTTGCGGGGACTTCGCACTCAGTACCGCCGATAGCTGACCGGTGCCTCCGCGCATGTAGCTCACCATCGCCATCCGGTTGGCCGCCGACTGGCGCGGCCCCAGCTCGGCGTTGGCGGCCTCGAGCGCGGCCAGGTCGGCCCGGTGGCGTTCTTCGGTCGCGGTCTGCTCGGCGGTCTTGGCGTCGAAGTCCGCTTGGGCGGCGGTGAGAGCCTCGCGGGCCTGCAGCGCCTGTTGGGACAGTTCATCGAGTTTGGCCAGTGCGTCAGCCGCCGGTTCAGCGCCCACCTGGGTCATCGAGACGGACACCGCCACGCCCGCGGCCACGATGCAGCACACCGTTCGCTGTACGCAGCGGCGAATGTTGTTCATACCGGTAGTTCGGTCCTTAGATCTGCGAGGACCGATCGTGGCCCAGCTCTCTCGACTCCTCGGACAGGCTACGAACTGGTGTCGAGGATGTCCACCCGGCCGCCTCAGCGCGGCGGCGGAAAACCGCCGGTGGCGATCGGTCCCCAGTGCGTCGGGCTGACCCGGATCAGGCACTTGCCCTGGTCCCGCATCGCCTGCCGATATTCGTCCCAGTCCGAGTGTTCACCGGCGACCGCACGGAAGTATTCGACGAGCGGTTCGACGGCGTCGGGCAGCGTGATGACTTCCGCGTCCCCGTCGACCTGCAGGTAGGGACCGTTGAAGTCATCGGAGAGCACGACGACGCTGGCCCGCGGACGACGACTGAGGTTGACCGACTTGGCCCGCTGCGGGTAGCTCGCGATCACGATGCGTCCGGCGTCATCCAGGCCGCCGGTGACCGGGGAACTCTGCAGCGTCCCGTCGGCCCGGAAGGTAGTCAGAATCATCTTGTGCCGGGGCCGGACGAAGTCGAGCATCTCGTTCCGACCGACCCGGTCCGCGGTGGCGAATTTTCTGCTCATCGGACCACCGTACGGCCGGATCTCAGCTGCGGGGCGCGGCCAGCTCGCGCAGCGCGGACAGGAACAGTTCGTCCATCCGCGGCGACAACTCGGCCAGGGTCGCGGCGCCGGCGTGGCTGGCCGAACCGAACACCCGCTCGAGCGCGTCGACGTCGGTGTCGGTGCCGACCGACAGACACAGACATCCGACGCCGTCACGGCGCAGTTCGTCGAGCGCCCGGTGCGCGTCGGCTTCGGCGTAGCGGCCTTCGTAACCGTGGTCGTAGGGGTGGCCGTCGGAGAGCACCAGCAGCAGCCGGTTCGGGGTGCCGGCCTGCGTCGCGAGGATCTGCCCGGCGCCGCGGATGGCCGCGCCCAGCCGGGTGTAGTTCGAGGGCTGCAACCCGTGCAGCCGGGCCCGGCTCAGCGCGGTGAACCGCTGGTCGAACGTCTTGAGTGCGGGTAGGTGCACCGCGGATCGGCCCTTGGACCAGAAGGCGTAGACCGCGACCCGGTCACCGAGGTCTTCCAGGGTGGCGGCGATGGTGGCGGCCGCACGGCGCTGGTGGTCGTGCACCGCCAGACCGGCCGGGTCGGTGTCGGTCACCGAGCCCGAGGCGTCCAGCAGGATCAGCACGCCGAGGTTGCGGGCGATCTTGCGGTGTTCGGCGTAGATGTGTTCGTCCGGCGAAAAGCCCGACCGCAGATCCACCGACAGGTCGACCAGCGCCTCGATGTCCAGGTCGTCACCGTCGGGCCGGCGCCGCAGCGTCTTGAGACCCAATCCGATCCGGGACAACCGCCGGCGCAGCACCTCGTCGGGCACGATCCCGGCGGCCGCGACGTCGGCCGGCGCGGTGAACGGGTAGTCGATGACCCGGCACCACTCGGGTCGGTAGCGCTGGCGGTGTTCGTCCCATTCCGGGTGCAGCGCTCCCCCGACCCCGACGGCCGCGCCCGGGTTGGCCTCGTCGGTGAACCGGATCCGGGTGGGCAACGGGCGGGCCTGCGGACCCGGGGTGCGGCCCCGGCGCGCGGACCGGGCCCGCAGTTCGGCGCCGCCGGACTCGCTCTCCCCGGAACCCGACGAGCTGCCCAACAGTTTGCGCAGGAAGTCGCCCACCGCTTCGGAATTGAACAGCGGGTTGTCGAAGAGCCCGAGGATTTTGCTGCGCTGCGCCGGCCCGTCGTCGTCATCGTCGTCGGGGTCATCCGCGGAATCTTCTGCCGGGGCGGTGATCTCGAAGTGCAGATCCTGATCGGTGGCCGCGGCGGCCGCGGCGGCGGCGCCGCCGGTCAGCGCGGCCGGCTTGATCACACCGAACCATGGCGGCGGCTCGGCTATCCGGGTTCGGCTGCGCGCCAACCGCAGTGACTCGTCCGGGGACGCACTGGCCGGTGCGCCGTCGACACCGAGCACCGCGGCCAACGGCAACCGGTCGGCCAGTTCGGCCAGTACCCGATGGCCTTCGATCCCGAGATAGCGGCGGGCCAAGCCGGGACGTGCCCGCAGTTGCCGGACCAGAGCCGCGTCCAGGCTGCCGGCGCCGAGCAGGCCGGCCTGGATCAGCACTTCGCGGCGCTGCTGGTCCAGGGCGGCGTCGCGCGAGACGAAAATCGCCTGACCGTCGGTGTGGGCCGGCTGACCCGCGGCGGCTGCGGTGACGTCGAGTGCGCGCCCGGCCAGATAGCCGGCCAGTAGCTGCAGGCGCTGCGGCCCTTGGGATTCCGGGCCGGTCACGTCGCCGGCAGGATGGCGTCGACGAGCTCGCCGAGCGCGCCGATCACGTCGCGGTCATCGGACAGCGCTTCGACCACCGCGGCTTGCACCGCGCGCCGGACGGTGAGCCCCTCGGCGACCAGCCCACCGGCGAGCACCAGCATCCGGGTCGAGGACGCCTCGCGCAGCGGTGAGCCGTCGATATTGCGGATCGCGTTGCCGATCCGCACCAGCACCGCGGCGGTGTCGGCGTCGACACCGGCCTCGTGCGCGACGATCTCGGTTTCGACCTGCGGCGGCGGGAAATCCAGCTCGATAGCCACGAACCGCTGCCGGGTGGATTCCTTGATGTTCTTCAACACCGACTGATAACCCGGATTGTAGGAGATCACCAGCTGAAATCCGGGCGCGGCGGCCAACGTGGTACCGAGCCGGTCGATCGGCAGTTCCCGGCGGTGGTCGGCCAGCGGATGGATCACCACGGTAGTGTCCTGGCGCGCCTCGACCACCTCGTCCAGGTAGCAGATGCCGCCGGCCCGCACCGCGCGGGTCAACGGCCCGTCCACCCACACGGTTTCACCACCCTTGAGCAGGAACCGGCCCACCAGGTCGGCCGACGTCAGATCTTCGTGACCGGCGACGGTGACCAGTTCGCGGCCCAGTTCGTGTGCCATCGCCTCGACGAACCGGGTCTTGCCGCACCCGGTCGGACCCTTCAACAACACCGGCAGCCCGCGCCGGGCCGCGGCCCGGAACACCTGCACCTCGTCGCTCACCGGACGGTAGAACGGTGCGGCAGAAGTCATTTCGGCCGTGATCGTGCCGTTGTGTGTCGACATCGTCACTCCCGACCCTCGTGCGGTATCACCGGCGGCATGTCCACCCCGTCGGGCAGCACCAACTCGCCGTCGACGTTGATGTAGCCGGAGTGCCGGGTGGGTATCGGCAGCGAGGGATCCGGGCAGGGCCGGTCGGTGCCGTCACCGCACAGACCCGAGGTGAAGTAGGACCGCTTCTGCACGTCCTCGGGCCACGGATCGGCATGCGTGGCCATGAATTGCGCCGGGATGATGTAGAACACGAAGAACGAGGCGCTGACCGCGGCGAAGATCGCCAGGAACCGGACGAACTGCTGCTTGGCGAAACCACCGCGGACGTTGTCCAGTCCGCGTTCCACGACGGTGCGGCCGCGGTCGTCGGTGAAGAAGCGCAGGCAGCACAGCGCGGCCTGCACACCGCCCCACATGAATCCTTCGTAGATGGGCCACTGGTAGTAGGTGCCGGCGTTGATCGACAGCGACTGGATGGCGCCGGGGAAGGTGTACATCCCCAGCGGCATCAGGACCAAGCCCTCCATCACGAAGTCGAAGACGAAGCCGAAGGCGAACGCGACGCCGATCAGCCCCTTGGTGCCGAGGTTCGGCCAGCGCTGCTGGGCTTTGCGCATGACCCAGCAGCCCAGGATGGTGCACAGCAGCACACCGAAGGCGTAGCCGGAGACGTTGATACCCAACGGTTCTGCGACCTGGGCGCCGGGCCGCTCCGGGGACAGCCAGCCGGGGACGTGCGGGGCCCAGGAGCCCATGTTGAACGCCCACGCGTTGTACGTGCACCAGGTGTTGATGTAGTTCAGCAGCGGATCCTGGAAGAAGAACAACCCGGTGGACACCATGATCATGCCGTCCAACGTGATCCGCCGCTCGCGCCGCCACGGCCGGATGATGAACCACCAGATCGCCACCGGGAACAGCGCCGGCGACCCGATCTGCCAGAGCATCAACGCCACTTTCATGAACGTCGGCGGCTCGGTCGGGCCGGGATCGACCGGGGTGAAGTAGGGGCCGGTGATCCAGCGGATCCAGACGTAGATCTGCAAGGCCAGGATCAGGCCGCCGGCGGTGGCCCAGATCTTGACCCGTCGCGCCGACGGCGCCGGGGTGGCGCCGAGCTGACCGACGGTGCTCAACGACTCGGACTTCGAAGGTTTCTGGTTCCCCAACTCGCTCACAGAGGGTCAATATACTCATGAGTATCTGAGTGACTCAATAGATTTTCAGATACTTGTGGCAGACTCGTTGACATGACCCAGCGGTGGACCCGGGAGCGCCGGCTCGAACACACCCGCTCCCTGCTGTTGGATGCGGCCGAAACGGTGTTCGGCGAAAAGGGCTTCACGGCAGCGACTCTCGATGACATCGCCTACGCCGCGGGCTACACCAAGGGCGCGATCTACAAACATTTCGCCACCAAGGAGGACCTGTTCCTGGCGGTCAGCGACCGCTACTGGCGCCGGTATTTCGACAGCTTCGCCGAGGTGATGGCGTCGGCGAACCGGGTGGGGGCGCACGAACTCGACCAGATCGCCGAGCGCTGGCGCCAACTGAGCATCGACCGCGGTGCCCAGCAGGCCGCGCTCGGGCTGGAGTTCATGCTGTATCTGCACCGCAACCCAGAGGCCCGGGAGCGGGTGGCGGCCAAACGCTCCGAGGTGGTCGACAAACTCGCCGAGTTCATCGTCGAATCCATGGCCAAGCTCGGCGCCACGCTGTCGATCCCACCGCTGACCTTCGCCGAAACCTTGGTGGCCACCAGCGACTCGGTGATCCTGGGCAGTCAGCTCGACGGCATCGACCTGTACCGGCCGGTGATCGAGATGTACACCTCGGTGATCAAACTGCCGGACTAGGTTCGGGCACACCGCCGGGGCGAACCAAGCTGTACCCGCTGCAGTACGGTATCGTACTGTCAGTTGCCCGCGGAAGGACTTTGGCCAGCATGGACGTCGCTGAGTTGCTCGACTCGATTCCCACCGACTGCTACATCGACGGCAAATGGCGCCAGGCCTTCGACGGTGCGACCTTCGAGGTGTTGAACCCGGCCACCGGCGCCGCGCTCACCGAGGTGGCCGACGCCGCCGACGCCGACGCAACCGCCGCGCTGGCCGCCGCGGCCGCCGCGCAGTCGGGTTGGGCGGGCACCTCGGCCCGGCAGCGCGCCGACCTGCTGACGGCGGCGTATCACGAACTGGTCGCCCACACCGAGGAATTCGCCTGGCTGATCACGTTGGAGATGGGCAAGCCGGTGGCCGAGTCCCGCGGTGAGGTGAACTACGCCGCGCAGTTCCTGCGCTGGTTCGCCGAGCAGGCCGTGCGGGTCTCCGGCGAGTTCCGCGAGACCCCGGAGGACGACGCGCGCATCCTGACCCTGCGCCAGCCGGTCGGCCCCAGCCTGCTGATCGCGCCGTGGAACTTCCCGCTGGCCATGATCACCCGCAAGATCGGCCCGGCCCTGGCCGCCGGCTGCACCAGCGTGATCAAGCCGGCCGAGGACGCACCGCTGTCCAGCCTGCTGCTGACCAAGGTGCTGCACGACATCGGTGTGCCGGCCGGGGTGGTCAATGTGCTCCCGACCAGCCGGCCGGCGCAGATCAGCACTCCCCTGCTGGCCGATCCGCGGCTGCGCAAGCTGTCGTTCACCGGCTCCACCCCGGTGGGCCGCACCCTGCTCGGCGGGGCCGCGCAGAACGTCATCCGCACCTCGATGGAACTCGGTGGCAACTCCGCGTTCCTGGTGTTCGACGACGCCGACCTGGACCAGGCCGTGGACGGCGCGATGCTGGCCAAGTTCCGCAACGGGGGCCAGTCCTGCGTGGCCGCCAACCGGTTCCTGGTGCAGTCCGGTATCGCCGAGTCGTTCACCGAGGCGCTGCTGCAACGGGTTTCGGCCATCCGCACCGGAGCGGGCACCGACGACGGGGTGGACCTGGGACCGATGATCAACGCCCGGCAGCGCGCCCGGGTGCACGACCTGGTGCAGGACGCGGTGGCCGCCGGTGCCCGGCTGCGGCTCGGCGGCGAGCTGCCCGACGGGCCCGGATTCGGCTACCCGGCCACGGTGTTGTCCGAGGTGCCCGCCGATTGCCGGCTCAGCCGCGAGGAGATCTTCGGGCCGGTGGTGTCGATCGCGACCTTCGACACCGAGCAACAGGCCGTCGAGTTGAGCAATGCCACCGAGTACGGCCTGGTGAACTACCTGTTCACCAACGACGTGCGGCGCACGCTGCGGGTCTCCGAGGCGTTGCAGGCCGGCATGATCGGGATCAACCGCGGCCTGGTGTCCAACGCCGCCGCACCGTTCGGCGGGGTCAAGCAGTCCGGACTGGGCCGCGAGGGCGGCTTCGAAGGGATCGCCGAGTACCTGGAGGTCAAGTACCTCGCACTGGACGCTCGCTGACCGAATCGGATTCCAACAGCAAGCGGTCGAACAGCGCGGTCATCGCGTCCATCGCCGCAACATCGGTGGACGCCGCCGCATGCGCGAAGCCGTCGACCACGGCGCTGATCATCCCGGCGACTGCGACCGGGTCCAGATCGGCCGGAATCAACCCGCCTTGCTGGCCGGCCGAAACACGCTGCGCCAGCGTGCCGGCGATCCGCTCGGCCTGTTTGCCGAACGCCTCGGTCAACTCGGGGTGCCGGCGGGCGTCGATGGGTGCGGTGGCCACGAACCCGGCCAGTTCCGGGGAGGCGTGGTTGATCCGCATCGACTCGTCGAGCACGGTGCGCAGTAGGCCCCGCACCGAGTGCGCGCCGGCCAGTGCCTCACTGGAGGCCGCGATGATCTTGCCGTACACGTACTCGCACACCGCGTCGAAAAGCTTGCTCTTGGAACCGAAGTGGTAGTAGACCGAGCCGGCGGTCACCCCGGCCATGTCGGCGATCAGGCCATTGGTCGCCGGTCCGTAGCCGTACTGCGCAAAGCAGCGGCAGGCCGCCTCCAGGACTCGCCGCCGGGTGTCTCCGCTGTCGGTTCCGGCCGGTCTCCCCGGTCCGGCCTTGGGCGTGTCGGTCATCCGACCATCATCACCCACGGCCGCACCGGCGCGGGAGGCAACCGTCATCGGGCGATGTACCGATCGAGATCCTGGTGGAACTGCCGGATCCGGACCTCCTGGTAATTGGCCAGCGTCACGCCGGGTTTGGTCATCGACCGCAGCCCGCGCTGCACCTTCGGCAAGTTGGACAGGTCCTGGTTGAACACTGCGCACAACCCGCCGAGTTCGGGGGCGGCGTTGTAGTCCTCGTCCGCGGCCAGCCAGTGCGCCGGCGGCGCCTTGGGCTTGGGCACTCCGGCCGGCAGCGGAACCATCAGCCAGATGTCGAAGATGCAGCGGTGCGGGTCGTTGCCGTAGGGCCGGAACCGGTAGGTCAGCGGGGCGCCGACGCCGGCCCAGGGCACCATGTTCGGGAAGACGAAATACTGGATGGCGTCCAGGATCTCCGAGTCGCTGGTCCCGGACAGGTCCGCGCCGGTGCTCTGCGCCAGGTTCTCGCGCATCGCGGCGGCCACGATCGGGCGGGCCGACTGGCCCTCGGGCACCTCGAATGCGCCGACGCCCTCGGGAAAGAAGTCCCGGAACATCGCGTCCAGCACGTCCTGGGGTTCCAGGTCTTCCAGATGCGGGCTGCTGGTGGCCTGCGGTGTGATCATCCGGTTGAACCCGGGCAGCCCGTCGGTGCGGGTGTACACGTCGTACTGGGTGTTGGCGTCACCGAGGTACTCCAGCAGCTGCGGATGCGTCGCGATCACGTGGTAGGACTCCAGGAAGGCCTCCATGCCGACCTTCCAGTTGCAGTCGATCACCTTGGCCACGTGGATCGCCTTGAACCGGTTCTCCAGGTGGAACGGCGCGAAGTGCTTCTCCAGATCGCCGAGGTAGTCGGTCAGCGGGCCGGCCTCCGGGTCGGGGTTGACGAACACGAACCCGGCCCACAACCCGGTTTGGGCCTGCGGCAGCGCGAATTTGGCGTCGTCGAGATGGCCGAAATCCCAGCGGCCCGGCACGTCGGTCAGGTCGCCTTCCAAGCTCCAGGTGAAACCGTGGAACGGGCAACGCAATTGGTTGGCCCGGCCGGCGTCGTCGCACAGCCGGGTGCCGCGGTGCAGGCAGGAGTTGTGGAACGCCTTGATCTCGCCGGCCGCGGTGCGCAGCACGATCAGCGACATGTCGGCCAGGTCGTAGACCACGAAGTCGCCGGGTTCAGGGATGTCCTCCTCGCGACAGGCCAACTGCCAGACCTTCTTCCAGACCTTCTCCACCTCGAGTTGGTGGAACTCCTGGGTCAGGTAGCGGTCCTTGTCGATGTCCTCGGAGCCGAGGAACGCCGCGGACTCCTCGAGCAGCGGCGCCGGCACCTCGCGGGTGTCGGTGGCCAACAGGCTCTGTACCGAAGGTCCGGGCGCACCCGGGAAGTCCGGGTTCGAGGCGCTGTCCTTGGTGTCGGCGATGTCGGTCACTGTGGCCTCCTCGTTGGCTGTGCTTGTGCTCTGCTGCCGGTCACGCGGTGGCCCCGGCCAGACTCTCGATGTAGCGCTGGACGGCGGTGCCCAGGAACGCCGAACCGTTGATGCCCCAGCCGCCGTCGACGTAGAGCGCCTGGCCGGTGATGTAGCTCGCGCGCGGCGAGGCCAGGAACGCCACCGCCTCGGCGACGTCTCCCGGCTCACCGATCCGGCCCAGCGGGAACGACTCGGCGATCGCCGTGCGCAATCCGGGGTCGGCGAATTCGCCTGCCGTGCCGTCGGTGAGCACCAGACCCGGCCCGACCGCGTTGACCCGGATGCCGCGCGGCGCGTACTCGGCGGCCATCTGCTTGGTCAGCGCCACCAGCGCAGCTTTGGACGCCGGGTAGATGCCGCGTCCCACGCCGCCGAGTTCGGCCAGCACCGAGGTCAGGTTCACGATCGCAGCACCGGCGCCGAATTTCGGTGACAGCGCGCTGGTGACCAACCAGGTGCCCAGCACGTTGACCTTCAACACGGCGTCGACGTCCTCGACCGCACTGTCGTCCAGGCTGGTGGATCGCCAGATGCCGGCGTTGTTGACCAGCACGTCGACCTGCTCGACGGCGTCGGCCAGGGCGGCTACCGAATCGCGCGCGGTGACGTCGCAGGCAACGGATCGGCCGCCGACCGCGGCGGCCACCTCGGCGGCCGCGTCGGCGTCCACGTCGACCACGACGACGTCGGCGCCGTCGGCCGCGAGTCGCTCGGCGATCGCGCGCCCAATACCCTTGCCGGCCCCCGTCACCACAGCTGTTGGCACGCTCGCCCACCCTCCTCGCCGGTTCGCACCAGCACTTGATTATGACCTACCTCACTATTATATTGGTCCACCAATTAGTCAAGCAATCAGGACCACGCACCACACCGCAGTCCGCATTCGAAACTGGAGACGGCCTTGACCGACACCGCCACCCCGCCCGCCAGCTGCCCCGTGTCGTCCTTCGACCCGCTGGACCCGCAGACCATGCAGCAGCCTTTCCCCTGGTACCAGGCGCTGCGCAAGGACGAGCCGGTGCACTTCGTAGCCGAGCGGGGCATGTGGTTCGTCACCTCCCGGGAGCTGGTGAGCGAGGCGCTGACCAACCACGAGGTGTTCTCCTCGGCGTTCGGGCTGCCGCAGATGCCGCCGCCGGAGTCGGTCGCCAACGAAGTCGCAGAGCTCACCGCGCAGGGCTGGGACATGATCCCGACGTTGCTGACCGCTGATCCGCCGGATCACCACTACTACCGCCGGATGGTGGCCCGCGCCTTCACGCCGCGCTTCGTGGCCCAGCGCGAGCCGGCCATCCGCGAGATCGTGCGCGAGTTGCTCGACCAACTGCCCACCGACGAGCCGGTGGAGATCGTCGAACACTTCGCGGCTCCGCTGCCGCTGCGGATCATCGCCCAGGCGCTCAACGTGCCGGACGACCGGATCGACGACTTCCGGCGCTGGTCGGATCAGTTCGCGTTGACCATCGGAGCCGAGATCGACGCCGACGGCGCGCTCGAGCAGGCCCGCAGCCTGCTGGAGTACCAGCGCTACTTCGCCGCCGAGCTGGATGCGCGGCGCACCGACCCGCAGGACGACCTGATCACCGGCCTGGTGCAGGCCTCGATGGCCAACGACGACGAGCCACTGACCACCGGCGCCGCGCTGAGCATCCTGCAGCAGATCCTGATCGCCGGGAACGAGACCTCGCGCAAGCTGATGACCGGCACGCTGCACCAACTGGCGCTGAACCCCAAGTGGTGGGACTGGTTGCAGGAAGATCCGGTCAAGCACGCCGAGTTGCTGGTCGAAGAGGCGCTGCGGTTCCTCACCCCGGTGCAGTCGATGTTCCGGATCACCAAGGCCGAGGCCAAGCTCGGCGAGTACACCATCCCGGCCGGCTCGCTGGTGGTGCTGGTGTTCGGCTCGGCCAACCGCGACGAAGCCCAGTACGACGACGGCGAGGAGTTCAACCCGCTGCGCCCGAACGCCAAGACACACCTGGCCTTCGGCCAGGGCATCCACGCCTGCCTGGGCGCGCCGCTGGCCCGGCTGCAGGCCGTGATCGCACTGGCCGAGATCGCCAACCGCTACCGCGGCATCGCGCTGGCCGAGGAGAACGACTTCGAGTACGAGCCCAGCTTCATGCTGCGCGGCATGAAGCAACTGAACCTGATCTTCCAAGCCCGTTGACGACATTGGGAGATGGTCTGCCGGGGGATGGACCGATGACGGTGGCCGCGCGTCCCGCTGATCAGGGCGCCTCCGACGCGGTGCTGGGCTGGTGGCGCGGCTACATCGACCGGCACCCGATGCGGTCGCTGCGCACCGTGGGCGGCCAGTGCGTGCTGGCCGTGCGTACCTTCCAGTACCTGTTCGCCGATCTGATCCGGGGCCGGTTCCCGTTCTGGGAGTTCGTCGAGCAGGCGGTCTTCATGGCCCGCACCGCTGTGGTCCCGACGCTGTTCGTGGCGATCCCGATCAGCGTCACGCTGGCGGTCCAGTTCAGCCTGCTGGCCGGCCAACTCGGCGCCACCGCGCTGGCCGGCGCGGCCAACGGGCTGGCCACCATCCGGCAGGGCGCCCCGCTGGTGGCGGCCGTGCTGATGGCCGCCGCGGTGGGCTCGGCGATGAGCGCCGACCTGGGCGCACGCACCATCCGCGACGAAACCGACGCCATGGAAGTCATGGGCATCTCGGTGATCCGCCGCCTGGTGGTGCCCCGACTGGCCGCCGCGGTGCTGATCGCGATCGCGCTGACCGGCTTCACCTGCTTCATCGGGTTCTTGGCCGGCTATGCGTTCACGGTGATGCTGCAAGGCGGCACACCGGGTAGCTACACCGCCACCTTCTCCTCGTTCGCCACGGTCGACGACCTGGTGGTGACCATGGTCAAGGCCGTGGTGTTCGGCGTGATCGTGGCGATCATCGCCTGTTACAAGGGATTGGACACCAGCGGCGGGCCGGCCGGGGTGGCCAACTCGGTGAATGCCGCTGTGGTGCAGTCGATCCTGTTGCTGCTGCTGGCCAACGTGCTGATCAGTCAGATGTACCTGGTGCTGTTCCCGAAGACGAGTTTCTGACCATGGCATCCAGTTTCGTTCCGCTGCACCTGCGCCCGCTGGCCGCGGGTGTGCAGTCCACCCGCTACCAGATGGCCCGCAACGGCCACATCGTGGCGTTCTTCTTCCGCACGCTGGCCGGAATCCCGGTGGTGTTCAAGCGGTATCGCAAGGAATTCCTGCGGTTGTCCTCCGACGTCACCTGGGGCAACGGGTCGATCGTGGTCGGCGGCGGCACCGCCGGTGTGGTGCTGGTGGTCGGCGCGGCGGCCGGCGCCGTGGTGGCCATCGAGGGCTACAACGCGCTCAACCTGCTGGGCCTGGGACCGGCCACCGGCCTGTTGACCGCGCTGGCCACGGTGCGCGAATTGGCGCCCATGATGGCGGCTCTGGCGTTCGCCATCCAGGCCGGCTGCCGGTTCACCGCACAGCTGGGCGCGATGCGGATCTCCGAGGAGATCGACGCGCTGGACTCGGTGGCGATCCGGCCGATCCCCTACCTGGTCACCACCCGGGTGCTGGCCTCGGCGATGGCGGTCATCCCGCTGTTCGTGGTCTGCCTGGCGCTGAACTTCCTGGTCTGCCAGTTCGTGGTGTACGTGGCCAGCGGGCAGGCCTCGGGCACCTACCTGCACTACTTCACCTTGATGCTGTCCGGCCGGGACATGATCTTCGCGGTGATCAAAGTCGCGGTGTTCGTGGCGATCATGTCGACCGTGCAGTGCTACTACGGCTTCTACGCCTCCGGCGGACCGCAGGGCGTGGGGGTGGCGGCCGGGCGGGCCATGCGGTTGTCCATCACGTTGATGGTGGTCACCAACATGATGCTCACGATGGCCTTCTGGGGCGTCGACTCCGGCGGGAGGCTCGGCGGCTGATGGGCAATCAGTTCGAACTGGACGGCCGCGGGCCCTCGGACCGGGCACTGATCCTGACCTGCGTGGCGTTCTTGGCGGTGTGCGCCGTCGTCGGTGCGCTGATGATGGCCAAATCCAATGGCTCGCTGGACCCTCGGGTGCCGGTGGTGGCCAAGCTGCCCAGCGTCGGCGACGGCCTGCCACCCAAGTCCGACGTCAAGTACCGCGGCGTGCTGGTCGGCTCGGTGCGCTCGGTGAACCCGGCGCTGGCCGGCGGCGACAACGTCGTCGACATCGACCTGAAACCCGAATACAGCGCCCACATCCCGGCCACCGTGACCGCCCGGATCGTGCCGGGCAACGCGTTCGCGGTGTCCACCGTGCAGTTGGTGAACAACGGTGACGCGCGGCCGATCCAAGCCGGCGACGTCATCACCCAGGACACCACGCTGCCGACCCAGCTGTTCCAGACCACGCTGGCCAAGGTGCGCGAACTGGTCGCCGCGGTGGGCCGTCCGGACACCGACCACACCCTGGGTGTGATGCGCGCCATCGCCGACGCCACCGCCGGCAAGGGACCCGAGTTGACCTCGGCCGCACAGGGTTTGAACCGGATCGTGACCGAGATGAATGAGCTGCGCACCGACGGATCCGGGCCGCCCACGCTGGCGACCTGGAACGCTGCGCTGGATGCGCTCGGGCACACCGCACCCGAACTGCTGGACTCGCTGCAGAACGCGGTGCAGCCGATGCGCACCATCGCCGAGCAACGGGTCGCCCTGACCAACCTGCTGACCGGCGCCGACCACACCGTCGGCACGGTGCGCACCGCGATGGACAACCACACCGACAACCTGGTCGGGATCACCACCAACCTGACGCCGGTGATCGGGGTGCTGGCCGACCACGGCGCGAAGTTCCCCGCCATCAGCGTCGGACTGAACAACGTGATCGACGGGTTCTTCGACGAGATGTGGACCCGCACCGGCAAGAAGGTGACGTTCACCTTCAAGCTGGTGGTCGCGCTGGCGCCGCTGCGGCTCTACAACCGGGCCGACTGCCCGGTGTACGGCGAATTGCGCGGACCGAGTTGTGCGACTGCCCCGGAGGGCATTCCGGTGGTCGACACCCGACGTCTGCCCGACCCGCGCGGCTACATTCCGCCGCCCGGCATCACCCTGCCCGATCCGGCCACCCCGGCCGACGAGGTGCTGCAGGGTGCCCTGCAGGTCCCCCCGCCGCCGGCCGAGTTCGTCCCGGGAACGCCATGAGTGAACGACCCCGCAAGTTGATCTGGCTGGCCCTGTTCATGACGGTCTGCCTGACCCTGACCTGGACCATCCTGGTCACCTTGCGCCGCGAGGTGCAGGGCGACACCTACACCTACACCGCGAAGTTCACCGACGTCACCGGACTGCGGGAGGGCTCCGATGTCCGGGTGGCCGGGGTGCGGGTGGGCCGCGTCGATGCGATCGGACTGGACGGCGAGTTGGCCACCGTGCGGTTCCGGGTGCAACGCGATCAGCCGCTGTACGGCAACACCAAGGCCTCGGTGGTCTACCAGAACATCATCGGGCAGCGCTACATCGGTTTGACCATGGCCGATTTCGGTGCGCCCGAACGGCTGCCGAACAACGCCGTGATCCCGGTCGAGCGCACCGAACCGTCGTTCGATGTGACCAACCTGCTCAACGGCTTCGAGCCGATGTTCACGCTGCTGGACCCGACCAACCGGGGCAATCTGTCCAACGCGTTGATCAATGCGCTGCAGGGTGATTCGGATTCGGTGGTGCTGCTGGTGTCGCAGACCTCGGAGTTGGCGCAGTCGATGGCCGGCCCGGATCAGGTGCTGGGCCGGGTGATCGACAGTTTGAACGCGGTCACCGAGAACCTGGCTGCACGCGGCTCCGAGTTGCAGACCACCCTGACCCAGATGCGGTCGGTGGTCTCCGGTTTGAATGCGCATCGCGACGAGTTGGTCACCTCGACCGGTTCGATCAACACCGTGGTGTCCCGGCTCTCGGCGATCACCACCGCGACTCAGCCCGATCTGCACGACATGCTGGCGCGCGAACCCGGCATGCTCGCGGCGATGGTGAACACCCAGGACGGCTGGGCCACCCTGGGGTCCAATCTGCCGGCCGTACTCAAGGGTCTGTCCCGGATCACCGGTGACTCCACCGCGATGAGCGCGATGCCGTGTGATTTCAACTTCACCCTGTTCAACTTCCTCAAACCGATCATCCCGACCATCGTCAACGCGGCTACCCCGGGCGGGCAGCGCAAGTACACCGCGAAGTGCAGGTAGGGCATGCGAATCTTGAAGTGGCGTAAGCGCTCTGAGGGCAACGTCGAGCCAGACCAGCCGGGTCGGCCGCGTACGCTGGAGGACCGCAATCAGGCCCTGCTGGGCACGTTGGCGTTGCTGACGTTGGTCGTGGTGATCGCGGCCACGACCATGATCAGCTCGCTGCACCTGGGCAAGCGGAGCTACACCGCCGAGTTCCTGCAGGCGGCCAGCCTGCGGCCGGGTGACGAGGTGAGCATCGCCGGTGTCCCGGTCGGAGTGGTCAGCGGCACCAAACTCGACGTCAACCGCGTCGTGGTGAGCATGAAGTTGGAGAAGGCAGTCCGGCTCGGCGTCGAGACGCAGGCGTCGATCAAACTCACCACGGTGCTGGGGTCTCGCTATGTCGAGTTGCGGCCCAAGGGTTCCGGCAGCCTGCCCGGTGACCGGATCCCGCTGGCCAACACCGAGGTGCCGTACGACCTGCAGAAGCTGCTGTCCGACTCGACCACCACGTTCGAGGAGGTGGACGCCGAGCGGTTCGCCGAATCACTGCACACGCTGTCCGGCCAGCTCGACGGTGTGCCGGCCGTGCTGCCGGATGCCCTGACCAACGTGCAGAGCCTGTCGGCGATCATCTCCGATCGCCGCGACCAGATCTCGGACCTGTTGCGCAACACCGCAACCGTCGCCGAGATCCTGGGCGGGCAGGAACAGGACCTGGCCGCCCTGGTGACCCAGGGCCGGGAGCTGACCGGTGAGGTGGTGGCGCGCCGCGCGGCAGTCGAGCAACTGCTGCGGGCCACCAGCACGCTGATCGCCACCGCTGATGACGTGATGGCGACCGACCACGCGCAGATCGACAAACTGCTGGCCGATCTGCAGGGCGTGATGTCGATGCTCGGTGACCATGATGCTCTGCTGCGCAACCTGTTCCAGATCATGCCGGTGGCGATGCGCAACGCGGCCAACGCAACCGGATCGGGCCCGTTCCTGGACTTCATGCTGCCGGGCGGATTGATGGTCGATTCCTGGATGTGTGCCATCAGCCTGCGCGCCGAGCAGTGGAAGTGGCCCGAGCGCTACCAGTACTTCAAGGACTGCGAGTGAGGCCGGGACCGAAGATGACACGCAAGACCGCGATCCTGATCGCCGTGCTGACCGCCGTGGTGCTGGCGGTGGCCGGGGCGTATCTGTTCCGCCCCGAAACCAAGGCTCCGCTGCGCTTCACCGCCCAGTTCGACAACGTGATCGGACTCTACGAGGGCAACGACGTCTCGGTGCTCGGCATGCCGGTGGGGCGGGTGACCTCGATCGTCAACCGCGGCACCCACATCGACGTCGGCATCGAGGTGTCCGGCGACATCGACGTGCCGGCCGAGGTCACCGCCGTCACGGTCGGCACCTCGATCCTGACCGACCGGCACATCGAACTCACCCCGGCCTACTCCGGTGGCGCGAAGTTGGCCGACGGCGCGATCCTGGGGCCGCAATCGACCAGGACTCCGATCGAATTCGACCGGGTGCTGAAGATGGTGGACAAGCTCGGCGGCGCGATGAGCGGCGACGGCCAGGGCGGCGGACCGTTGACCGAGTTGATGTCGGCCACCTCGGCGATCACCTCCACCAGCGGCCCGCAGATCAAGGAGGCGTTGGCCGGCCTGTCCGAGGCGCTGCGCACCGGCCCGGACGGCGGCGCGGCCACCGAGGAGAACCTGACGACCATCATCACCAACCTGAGCACGCTCACCGACGCGGCGGCCCGCAACGAGGTTCAGGTCCGTGAATTCGGCAGCTACGTGCGCCAACTCACCGACCTGCTGGCTTCCGAGCAGGTGGGCCGCGGGGAGACCGGTCGCCGGCTGAACAACCTGCTGGATCAGCTCAACGTGCTGTTGAGCGAAAACGGGGGCAACCTGAACAAGTCGGTCGGCAGCATGTCCCGGCTGAGCCGCGCGCTGGTGGACTACCGGCGCGAGCTGGCCGAGGTGTTCGACGTGGCCCCGCTGGCCATCGACAACGCGGCCGCGGCGATCGACATGGAGAACGGGATGCTGCGGGTGGGAGCACATTTCGACAATGTCTTCTTCGACAGCTCGATGACCAAGGAAGTCTGCAACATCCTGGGCCTGCGCCAGCTGGGCTGCCGGACCGGTTCGATCCGGGACCTGGGCCCCGACTTCGGGATGACCACCATGCTCGATGCCCTGACCAAACTGGAGGACCGATGAGCACCGGCCTTCGGATCGCCGTCGGCGCAGCGTTGAGCACCGTGCTGGTGGGCTGTTCGGCCGGTGTTGAGCAGCTGCCGCTGCCGGCGCCCGGCCTGTCCGGGGCCAGCTACGAACTCAACGCCGAGTTCAGCAACGCACTGAACCTGCCGGACCGGGCCAAGGTGCGGGTCGGCGGCGCCGACGTCGGCGAAGTGGTCGGGATGAGCGCGCGGGACTACACCGCGCTGGTACAGCTGCGCATCCTCGACGGCGTGCAGCTACCGCAGGGCACCACCGCCGAATTGCGCTCGGCCACCCCGCTCGGCGACGTGTTCGTCGCGCTGACTCCCCCGGCCGGCACGTCGGCACCGATGCTGCAGAACGGCGACGTGATCCCGCAGCAAGACACCAGTGCGGCGGCCACCGTCGAGCAGGTGCTGGCCACCACCTCGATGATCGTCAACGGCGGTGTGATCCGGAACCTGACCCGAGTGCTCAACGGGGTCGGCTCCGCGTTGGGCAAGGAGGGTGAAGGGCTCAACAGCCTGATCCACGAATCCCGCGCGCTGGTCTCGATGATGGCCGAACGCTCCGATGAGATCCGGACCGCGATGGACCGCACCGCGCAGCTGGCCGATGAGCTCAACGCCCGCCGGGACACCATCAACGACGTGTTGGGTTCAGCCACCCCGGCGCTGTTGACGTTGGCGGACAACACCTCTGCGATCGTCGGTCTGGTCAACCAGATCGGCGCGGTAACCGACCAGCTGCAGAAGTTCCCGGCCATCCAGGGCACCGACACCCGCAGCTGGATCCATGACCTGAACACGCTGTCGGCGGCATTCAACGAAGTGTCGACCGATCCGCGGGTCACGATGGCCAACATCCAGCGGTTTCTGCCGGCCGGGCTGAAACTGTTCGGCAGCAACGCCGCGGCCGCCGACGTCGACCTGCAGCAGGTGGCGATCGGGCACATCCCGGACATGAACCACTACGCCGACCCGGGCTTCACCGGACCCAAGTGGGAGAACTGGGACAACATGGTCGGCTCGGTCCGCTTCGTGCTGACCCAACTCGGGGACCGGGTGTGGGGTCCGGACCGCGGCCGGATCTGGGGGCCACCGCAATGAGTCTGCGTTCGGTTCTCAACCCGGTGGCCGCGCTGGCCATTCGCGCCGTGCAGTTCGCGGTGTCGCGGCGGTTGCTGCTCTCGGTTGTCGGCCAGCTGCTGCTGGTCGTGATCGGGGTGTCCTACCTGAGTTTCGGTGCGCTGCGGGTCAACCCGTTCGACCGGCAGATCTCGGTGCAGGTGGACCTGGAGGAGTCCGGTGGCCTGCTGGCCGGGCAGGACGTCACGGTGCGCGGCATCCCGGTGGGCCGGGTGAAGTCGGTCGACGTCACCGACGACGGTGTGGTGGCCACCGCGATGCTGGACGGAAATGTGCAGATCCCGGTGCGCGACACCGCGGTTCGGGTTTCCGTCCTGTCGCCGGCCGGTGAGCAGTACCTGGAATTCACGCCGCAGCAGACCGACGGTCCGTTCCTGGCCGACGGCGCGGTGATCGACCGCTCCCGGACCGAGACGCCGATCCCGTTGTGGCGCTTGCTGACCAACATCGACGGCGTGCTGGCCCAGGCCGATCCCGAGCAGATCAACTCGGTGATCGAAGAGCTCGGCGTCAGCGAACAGGGTCCGGAGAAGCTGCGGCAGCTGTTCAACGGTTCGCAGGTGCTGCTCAACACGCTCGATGGGGTGCTGCCGCAGACCATGACGCTGTTGCGCAGCAGTCGCACGGTGTTCAAGATCCTCGATGATTCCTCGGCCGGCCTGGACGCGATGTCGGACAACCTGGCGGCGACGCTGGGCGGGGTGGCCGGTAAGGATGCCGGTATCCGCGCGCTGCTGAACAACACACCGGACCTGCTGAACACCGTGGACACCGTGATCGCCGAGAACTCGCCGACCATGGTCGAATTGCTCGGCGACCTGAGCACCGTCGCGCAGTTGTCCTATGTCCGGGTGCCGGCGCTGGATCGGATGTTCAACGACGAACGTCAACCGCTGCTGGACGGCATCCGGTCGTTGATGCACGACGGTGCGATCTGGGCGATCGCCGACATCTATCCGCGCCCGGTGTGTGATTACCCGCATCAGCGCGATGTGCCGTTCATCCCGAACTATCCCGAGCCGTACCTGTACACCTACTGCCAGAACGACGACCCCAACCTGCTGGTCCGCGGCGCCCGCAACGCGCCGCGTCCACCCGGGGACGACACCGCGCTGCCACCGGCGGATCTGGATCCGCTGCGTCGCGCCGATCCGACGCCGATCACCGAGCACACCATCCAGTTGCCCTACGGCGGACCGGAGCTACCACCGGAATCACAGCCGCAACGTCAAGGTGGCCAATGGTGAACGCAGGCGGCGCGACGCGTTTGGTCGACTACCCAGCGGTAACCGACCAGACCGGCGGATGGAGCTGACATGCACGACGTCGACGGCCCAGTGAAAGGATCAGCCCGATGAGCACAGCCCGTGCCGTCCCGGCCGCACCCGCACAGACCGAGCCCGGCCGGCTCACCATGTTGCGCGATGAGCTGCTGATGCACTCGATGCTCAAGCGGGTCGCCGACCTGCCGGAAACGGTGTTCGTGCCGGTGCTGCGGCTGATCACCGACGACCGCGACGCCATGGAGGCGCAGTGGCAGCAGCTGGTGCGACGACGCCGTCGTCGGGGCGTGTTCGAGAGCCCGCGCAGCTCC
Source organism: Mycobacterium sp. NGS45 (assembly GCF_059812645.1). Classification (NCBI taxonomy): domain Bacteria; kingdom Bacillati; phylum Actinomycetota; class Actinomycetes; order Mycobacteriales; family Mycobacteriaceae; genus Mycobacterium; species Mycobacterium sp. NGS45. The sequence continues at coordinate 68,189 of NZ_JCALDB010000009.1, forward strand.
TGGCAGCGCCAGTACGGCCAGTTCGTCGCCGAACTCGAATGGGTGAGCACCGAACTGTTGCGCGACCTGCCGTTCCAGGCCGTCGAGGAACTGGTCTCCGATGCCGTCGCCGGCCGGCTGCGGCACTGGCTGCGGTTCCTGATCCCGATGTTCAACGCCGTCAAGATCGTGCCCAAGGCCTGGTACGCCCCGGTGATGGACATGGGGGTGTCGATGTCGACCTTCCTGGTCGGCCCGATCCACCGCACCGGCGAGGAGCCGGGCGGAACCCTGGTCTACGAGATCCCGGAATGCGCGATTCATGTGGTGCCGGGAACCGGTGACGCCCAAGAGAATTCATGTTTGATGGGCTGTAAAGCAGCCTGCGAGAAGGTTTTCCACGCCGACGGCCCGATGCCGCTGGAGTTCGACCCGCACCTGCCCGGCCTGGGCTGCACACTGCGGGTCTACCAGGCCAAGTGATCTAGAACGGATTGGAGTCCGCGATGAGTCAGCCCAGTGTTGCCGACGGCAACGTGCAGGCCTACACCCCGCTCTACGACGAGTACGACTACACCATCGATGACGTGTCCGGTGAGCTGCCCGCCGAGTTGCGCGGCACGCTGTACCGCAACGGGCCCGGCAAGATGGAGGCCGGCGGCACCCCGCTGGGCCACCTGTTCGACGGCGACGGCATGCTGTCGATGTTCTCGATGGCGGACGGCAAGGTGCACTTCCGCAACCGGTTCATCCAGACCAAGCACTATCAGCGTTCGATCATCTCCGAGGGCGCCCCGTACCGGGCGCTGGGCACCATGCGCGACGGCGGTCTGCTGGCCAATGCGCTGCGGTTCCCGACCAATGTCGCCAACACCGGCGTGGTGATGCACGCCGGCAAGCTGCTGGCGCTGTGGGAGGGCGGCAAGCCCACCCAGGTCGACCCGGATACCCTGCGCACCAAGGGCGAATACGACTTCGACGGTGAACTCAAGTGGCTGGGCGCATTCTCGGCGCATCCGAAGTGGGACTGGGACACCGGTGACATGTACAACTTCGGCATGGCGATGGCGCCGATCCCCAAGTTGATCTGCTACCGGGTGGACCGGTACGGCAAGATGCATCGGCTGGGTTCGGTGCCGCTGCCGCGGCCGATGTTCAACCACGACGTCGGGTTGACCAAGCGCTACCTGGTGTTCGTCATCCCGCCGCTGGTGTTCCCGTTGAAGAAGTTCTTCGGCGCGGCCTTCGGCCTGCTCAACTACATCGAGGCGATCGAATACGACCACTCGATGGGCACCACGATCGCGCTGGTGCCGCTCGACGGTGGCAAGCCGCGGATCTTTCAGACCGACCCGCTGCTGCATCTGCACCTGTCCAACGCCTACGACGACGGCGAGGACGTGGTGGTGGATCTGCTGAACTACCACGCCAGCTGGGAGGACCTCAACGGTCAACTCTCGGCCGTGCAGGACCTGATGCAGACCTCCACCATGGCCTACGGCGGGGTGCCGACCCGGCTGCGGATCTCGCCGTCCGGCCAGACCACCATCGAGGAGTTCTCCACACTCAACGGAGAGTTCCCGACGCTCAACGTGTTCCGGATGGCCAAGCCGAACCGGTACACCTATCTGTCGGCCGGGGTGGACCAGAGTGCGTTCCCGAACGCGCTGGCCAAGATCGACAACCAGGCCGGTACCGAAGCGGTGTACCGGTTCCCGGACGGCTATCTACCGCACGAGTCGATCTTCGCGGCCCGGCCCGGCGCCGAGGCCGAGGACGACGGCTGGCTGCTCACGCCGGGGCTCGAGGGCGTCGACAACGTGATGAACCTGTCGGTCTTCGACGCCCAGGACATCGAGGCCGGGCCGGTGTACCAGGGCCGGCTGCGCCACCACCTGCCGTTGACCTTCCACGGCTGCTACACCCAGCGGATCGCCCAGCCGGCAGCTAGGTGATGGCCTGGAACTCCGGGACGATCAGGTCCCGGAGTTCGGCCCACGGCACGGTGATCACCGCGACGCCACGGCCGAACTGCCAGTCCGGGAAGTGCAACTCGATACCGGCGTCGGTGGGGACCCAGAACCGGAAGTTGGCGTCGACCGGGGCGACCTCACTGCCCCACTGCCACACCCCGGGCCGGCTGGGCGGTGCGTAGACCGTCGGGATGATCTTCTTGGTCTGCTCGGACAGTCGGGTCAATCCGGCCAACTTGTCGACGAACAGATTGTCCCAGTCGATCAGGACACCACTTCGGCAATCGAATACCCGGGTCGCCACGGCGTGGTACGGCAAATTGGGTTGATCGGCATTGTATTCACCGGTGAACAATTCTGAAATGGTCACCGCACGTTTCTGGATCCGGCCGTCGACGTTCAGCGTCCAGGGCAGGGTCTTGCTGGCACTGGGCTCGTAGGTCAACACCTGGCCGTGCGCTTCGGCGTCGATGATCCCGTTGATCTCCTCGGCCATCGCGGGGTCGCCACCGGCCACTCTTTCGTACCGAACGATCCAGTCGCCCAATTGATCTGGACTGGTTCCGGTGATGGTGATGGGCACCGCCGAGAAGCCGTCGCAGGGTGCGCCCGGGTCGGCCGCGGCCATCGGAACGGGTGCCGCCAATGTTGCGGCGGCCACCGCCAACGCGGGTACCCAGCGAATTCCCCGACCCCGTCGGATAATCTTGTTCACGATTTGCACACCGTTCATCGATTCATTTCTTGACTTCGAATATATCGTTTCCGTCCGGGTAATGGGCAAATCAACGGGCACCAATTCGGGGTCGCCCGCAATTTACCAACCAACCGGTTGGTGTTAGAGTTCAGGCCATGCGTACCGGCATCTTCCTCAGCTATGCGGGCGGCTTCCGTGAGGCCGCCGAACAGGTGGTCGCTCTCGAAGCCGCCGGTGTGGACATCGCACTGGTGGCCGAGGCCTACTCGTTCGATGCCATCAGCCAGTTGGGCTTCTTGGCCGCCAAGACCTCGACCATCGAACTGGGCTCCGGCGTGGTGCCGATCTACACCCGCACCCCGTCCCTGCTGGCCATGACCGCGGCCGGCCTGGACTACGTGTCCGACGGCAGGTTCCGGCTCGGCATCGGCACCTCCGGCCCGCAGGTGGTGGAGGGCTTCCACGGTGTGCCGTTCGACGCTCCGCTGGGCCGCACCCGGGAAGTGGTCGAGATCTGCCGGCAGGTGTGGCGCCGGGAGAACGTGGACTACGACGGCAAGTACTACCAGTTGCCGCTGCCCGCCGAGGCCGGCACCGGACTCGGCAAGTCCTTGCATCTGATCAATCACCCAGTCCGCGAACGGATTCCGATCACCATCGCAGCGCTCGGCCCGAAGAACGTGGCGCTGACCGCCGAGATCGCCGAAGGCTGGCAGCCGGTGTTCTTCTACCCCGAACGCGCCGACGAGGTGTGGGGCGACGCGCTGCGCGCCGGATTCGCCAAGCGGGATCCGGCGCTGGGCCCGCTGGATGTCATGGTGTCGGCCGGACTCGCGATCGGCGACAATGTCGAAGACCGGTTACGTTGGGCCAAACCACAATTGGCGCTCTACCTGGGCGGCATGGGAGCGCGCGGCAAGAACTTCTACCACAACCTGGCGACCCGGTACGGGTTCGGCGAGGCAGCCGACCGGATCCAGGACCTGTTCCTGGCCGGCCGCAAGCAGGAGGCCATCGACGCCGTGCCGGACGAGTTGGTGCGCAGCGTGTCGCTGGTCGGGCCACGCGGCTACGTCAAGGAACGCTTGGCCGCCTACGCCGAAGCCGGGGTGACCACCATGCTGGTGCATCCGCTGGCTGCCGACGACCGGGAGACGTTCGCGTTCGTCGAGGAACTGGTCGGCCTGACCGCCTGAGCGGGATCACTGCCCGGCCTGCGGTAGTTCTTCGGCGGCGGTCTCGCACGGCGTGGACCCGTCCGGATCCGCACCGAGCGGCGCGGCTATCTGCGGGTCCGGCTCGGGCGCGACGGGTTCGGGTGCGACGGGCTCGGGCTCGACGGGTTGCTCCGCCGCGTACTGCGGTTCAGCGTCGTCCGGCTCGACGTCCTCCGGTTCAGCGTCCTTTGGCGGCAACGGTTCCGAGGAGCCACCGCCGGTGCCGGCCGGCTGCTCGGGTTCGGTCTCCTCAGTTTCGGCCGGCTCGGCAGGCGGTTCGAACCCGTCGGCAAGCGGCTCGGCCGCTGCGAGATCGGGCAGCCCCAGCGGATCGAGGCCGTCGAGCAGGCCGTCACCGAGTCCGGTGGGCAGGCTGGGCAGCGCGCCCGAGTCCAACGCCTCCCCCGCCAACGGTTCGGCTGCCAGCGCCTCCCCCGCCAACGGCTCCGACACCAACGGGTCCGATGCCAACGGGTCTTCGAGAAATGGATCCTCGAGCTCGGCCAGCGGGTCCAGCTCGCCCAGCAGGTCGTCGACCGGCGGGGACGCGGCCGACTCGGTCACCGATCCGCTGGGCGCAGTCGCCACCGGCGCAGCCGCCACCGCGGGGGCCGGCTCGGGCGCAGCCGCAGCAGCAGCAGGCTCGGCGACCGGCCCCAACCAGCCCGGCACCTCGAAGTGCAGATTCGCCGGCAGCGCGGCGGCCTGCCCGGCCTCCCGATACGCCGCCGCCACCGCTGTCACGGCCGCCCGCGCCATGCCGATCCAGTCCGAACCCACCGCCGCGGCGACGAACGGATGCACCTGTTCGTCGATGACCGCCAGTTCCGGTTCGGCGGCCGTACCACTGAGCAGGGCCGCGCATGCGCTGCGCCACGCGGCGCGCTGGCCGCCGGCGCGCTCGGCCACCGCGATGGTGTCGGCGACCTTGCTGTCGACGATCCGCCACAGCTCCGCGCGCAGCGCCTCGGCCCGCTGCGCGGCCGCCGCCAGCGCCGCAACCAAGGTGGTCGCCGTCGCGCAGTGTCGGCGCAGGAAGTTCGCGGCCGCCTCGGCGCCGGTCCCCTGCCAGGCCGCCGACAGCTCCGCGCTCTGCCGTTGCACCTGCGCCAAACTCTGTTCGGCGGTGGCCAGCGCCGAACGCAAACCCGCACAATCGGTTTCGAGGACCGTCAGATCCAGTCCGTCCTCGGTGCCGTACCAGTCCCGCAGCTGCATCGGGTGCACGGTCAGATCCGGATGGGTATAGCCACGCAGGTGCGCGGCCCACAGATAGGTGGCCAGGTCATCGACCGCGGCCGCGCCCTGGCCGAGCCGGTCGGCGACGTCGTACGCCATGACTCAGCCGATCCCGGTGGTGGCGTCGGCTTCGGCGCCGGTGTAGCCATCGACGCCGTCGCGCAGACTGGCGCCGATCTCGGCGGCCGCGCGCGACCAGCCGCGGAACTCACCGAGCAGCGCATCCCAGCTCTGCCGCAATGCGGCGCCGTCGCCGGCATGCACCCGGCCGGCCACCGCGGCGCCGAAGGCCAGCTGCAGGCGAGCCAGTCCGTCGAGGTCGTTGGCGGCAGTGTCGAATTCGTCGGCGACTGCGCGCAGCGCCACCGGATTGACTTCAAGTCGTCCCATACCCGATTGGACGCACCAGCGGGCGAAACGGTTCCCGTCAGTTTTGCGCGCTGACCGATTCGGCCACCCGCGCCGCCAACGTGCGGGCGGTGTCCTCGTCGGCGGCCTCCACCATGACCCGGACCAGCTGCTCGGTTCCGGACGGGCGCAACAGGATTCGCCCGGTGTCACCGAGTTCGTCCTCGGCGGCCCGGACCGCGGACTGCACGGCGGGCGCGGCAGCGACGGTGGTCTTGTCGGTCACTTCGACATTGATCAGCACCTGCGGCAGGGTGCGCATGGCGGCGGCCAACTCGGCCAGCGGGCGGCCGGTCGCGGCGATCCGCGACATCAGCTGCAGACCGGTGACCACACCGTCGCCGGTGGTGCCGTAGGCGGGTAGCACGATGTGGCCGGACTGCTCCCCGCCCAGGGTGAATTCGCCGGCCCGCATCTCCTCGAGCACGTAGCGGTCCCCGACACCGGTGGTGCGCACCTCGATGCCGGCGGCCCGCATGGCCAGGTGCAGACCCAGGTTGCTCATCACGGTCGTGACCAGGGTGTTGGAAGCAAGTTCGTCGGCGTCGCGCATGGCCAGCGCGAGCACCACCATGATGGCGTCGCCGTCGACCACGGCGCCGGTGCCGTCCACGGCCAGGCAGCGGTCGGCGTCGCCGTCGTGCGCGAGCCCGAGGTCCGCGCCGTGCTCGAGCACGGCCTGGCGCAGCACGTCGAGGTGGGTGGAGCCGCAGCCGTCGTTGATGTTGAGGCCGTCGGGTTCGGCGTGGATCGCGATGACGTCGGCGCCGGCGGCCCGGTAGGCCATCGGGGCTGCGACCGAGGCCGCGCCGTGCGCGCAGTCCACCACCACGGTCAGCCCGTCCAGTCGGGTGCTGGCGGCCTTGCCGACGTGCAGCAGGTAGCGCTGCAGGGCGTCGTCGGCGTCGACCACCCGGCCGATGCCGGCGCCCACCGGGCGCACACCCGGACCGGCCGAGACCCGCTCGGCGATCCGGTCCTCGGTGGCGTCGTCGAGCTTGTGCCCGCCGTGGCCGAAGATCTTGATGCCGTTATCCGGCATCGGGTTGTGCGAGGCCGAGATCATCACGCCGAAGTCGGCGTCATAGGCGTTGGTGAGATAGGCGATCGCCGGGGTGGGCAGCACCCCGACCCGCAACGCGTCCACGCCTGCGCTGGTCAAGCCGGCGATGACGGCGGCTTCCAGCATTTCTCCGCTGGCCCGCGGATCACGGCCGACCACTGCCACCCGGCGGTGCGCCGGGCCGGATCGAGCCAGTTCCTGGGCTGCGGCCACGCCCAGCGCCAAGGCGAGTTCTGCGGTCAGATCGCTGTTGGCCAGACCACGTACTCCGTCGGTGCCGAACAATCGGCCCATACCGCTCCTCCGGGGATGTCGATTTCCCACTCCACCTTCGGTCGCGAGCGTGCGTTCGGCACGCGACACGCCCGGCGGTTGCGTGCTTTGACACACGCTCGCGACCAAAGGGTGACGTATCAGCGCTTGCTGTACTGAGGAGCCTTGCGGGCCTTCTTCAGGCCGTACTTCTTGCGCTCGATGGCACGCGGGTCCCGGGTCAGGAAGCCGGCCTTCTTCAGCGCCGGGCGGTCCTCCGGGGAGACCAGGATGAGCGCGCGGGCCAGCGCCAGGCGCAGCGCGCCGGCCTGCCCGGACGGGCCGCCACCGTTGAGGTGGGCGTACACGTCGAAGCTGTCCAGCCGATCCACGGTCACCAGCGGAGCCTTGATCAGCTGCTGGTGCACCTTGTTCGGGAAGTACTCCTCGAGGCTGCGGCCATCCAGGTTGAACTTGCCGGTGCCGGGCACCAGGCGGACCCGCACCACGGCCTCCTTGCGGCGGCCGACGGTCTGGATCGGGCGGTCGATGTACACCGGCTCGCGCGGCGTCGATTCCTCGACGGCCTCCACGTACTCGGTCACCTCGGGGGCCTCGGTGGTTTCCGGGGCCTCGGTGGTTTCGATCTCGCTCACTGGCTCACCTGCTTGATCTCGTAGGCAATCGGCTGCTGCGCGGCATGCGGATGATCCGGGCCGGCGTACACCTTGAGCTTCTTCTGGATCTGCCGCCCCAGCTTGGTGTGCGGCAGCATCCCGACGATGGCGTTCTCGACGACGCGGGTCGGGTGCTTCTCCAGCAGCTCGCCGATGCTGCGCTTGCGCAGACCGCCCGGGTAGCCCGAGTGCCGGTAGGCGAACTTGTTGGTCAGCTTGTTGCCGGAGATGGCAACCTTGTCGGCGTTGATGACGATGACGAAGTCACCGCCGTCGACGTTGGGGGTGAACGTCGGCTTGTGCTTGCCGCGCAGCAGATTGGCTGCCGCGACGGCGAGACGGCCGAGCACCACATCCTGGGCGTCGATGACGTACCACTGACGCGTGGTGTCACCTGCCTTGGGCGTGTACGTAGGCACAGCGCTTACCTCACTATCGGGCCCGTACGGGCGGTTGGATCCCGGCGTTCACCGGGTGCCGGTCAGGCGATGCGACAGGGTGTTCCCGGCGACCGACATCGACCCGGGACCCGCTCGCCCCTGCAAGCAGGAGGCACAGCACGCCAACGGTGGAGCTTACCGGTCGGCGTCCGCGCAGGTCAAAACCGCTCAGAAGAAGCCCTGGGCCGCCTCGGAGTAGGACACCAGCAGGTTCTTGGTCTGCTGATAGTGGTCGAGCATCATCAGGTGGTTCTCCCGGCCGATGCCGGACTGCTTGTAACCGCCGAACGCGGCGTGCGCCGGGTACTGGTGGTAGCAGTTGGTCCAGACCCGGCCGGCCTTGATGTCCCGACCCGCGCGATACGCCGTGTTGCCGGTGCGGCTCCACACCCCGGCGCCCAGTCCGTAGAGGGTGTCGTTGGCCTGCGCGATCGCGTCGTCGTAGTCGGTGAACGACGTCACCGCGACGACCGGCCCGAAGATCTCCTCCTGGAAGATCCGCATCTTGTTGTTGCCGGTGAAGATGGTCGGAGCGACGTAGTAGCCGCCGCTCAGGTCCCCGCCGAGTTCGGCGCGCTCACCGCCGGTGACCACCTGGGCGCCTTCGCTCTTGCCGATCTCGATGTAGGACAGGATCTTCTCCAGCTGGTCGTTGGAGGCCTGCGCACCGATCATGGTCTCGGTGTCCAGCGGGTCGCCCTGGCGCACGGCCTTGGTGCGGATCGCGGCCAGCGCCAGGAACTCGTCGTAGATGTCGGCCTGGATCAACGACCGGGACGGGCAGGTGCACACCTCGCCCTGGTTCAGCGCGAACATCGTGAAGCCCTCGAGCGCCTTGTCCCGGAAGCCGTCGTCGGCGGCCAGCACGTCGGAAAAGAAGATGTTGGGGCTCTTGCCACCCAGCTCCAGCGTCACCGGGATCAGGTTCTGCGACGCGTACTGCATGATCAGCCGGCCGGTGGTGGTCTCGCCGGTGAACGCGATCTTGGCAATCCGGTTGCTCGACGCCAGCGGCTTGCCGGCTTCGACGCCGAACCCGTTGACGATGTTCACCACGCCCGGCGGCAGCAGGTCGCCGATCACCGAGAACAGGTAGAGCACCGAGGCCGGGGTCTGCTCGGCGGGCTTGAGCACAACCGCGTTACCGGCCGCCAGCGCCGGGGCCAGCTTCCACACCGCCATCAGGATCGGGAAGTTCCACGGGATGATCTGGCCGACCACGCCGAGCGGCTCGTGGAAGTGGTAGGCCACGGTCTGCTCGTCGATCTCGGACAGCGATCCCTCCTGCGCCCGGATCGCCCCGGCGTAATACCGGAAGTGGTCGACGGCCAGCGGGATGTCGGCGTTCAGGGTTTCCCGGATCGGTTTGCCGTTGTCCCAGCTTTCGGCCACCGCGATGGCTTCCAGGTTCGCCTCGATCCGGTCGGCGATCTGGTTCAGGATGATCGCGCGCTCGGCCGCGGTGGTCTTGCCCCAGGCCGGGGCGGCGGCGTGCGCCGCGTCCAGGGCGGCCTCGATGTCGGATTCGTCGGAGCGGGCGACCTCGCAGAACACCTCGCCGGTGACCGGGGTGGGGTTCTCGAAGTAGCGGCCGGCCTTGGGCGGCACCCAACCGCCGCCGATGTAGTTGTCGTAGCGGGACGGAAACGACATCAGCGCACCGTCGGTGCCCGGTCGTGCGTAAACCGTCATGATGACCTCCTGGCCGGTGCGCGGGAAGCCGACTCGGGCCGGCTGCCACCCACCCTACAATCGGCGCTATCGACGCACCACGACGCAAGCCCCGCCAGGCCCGCGCCCAGGAAACAGTGGATGTCCTGGTCGAAGTGGCTGCCCAGGTGTTCGCCCGGGAAGGGTTGTCAGCGACCACAAATCGGATCGCCGAGCGGGCCGGGGTGTCGATCGGGACGCTCTATCAGTACTTCCCGGACAAGCACGCGATGTTGCGGGCCGTGGCGCACCGGCACGTCGGTCAGGCCCAGGACCGGTTCGCCGCGCTGTTCGCCCGGCTGCGGGTCGAGAACCCACCGTTCGACCAGACCATGACGGCCCTGCTGGCCGAGCTGGTGGACTTGCATCGGGAGGGCCCGACGCTGCACGCCCTGCTGCACCGGTTGACCACCACCGGGTCCGACCTCGAGGAACTGACCGCCTTTGAGAACCGGATCTGCCGCGAGGTCGCCTTCCACCTGCAGCGCTGCGGCCGGGCCGACGGCGCGGATGCCGACCGGCTGGCGCACTCCCTGGTGCACACCGTGGACGCGCAGCTGCACCGGGTGCTGACCCGGCACGGCTACCACGATGCGCTCGAACAACTGCAGCGCGTCGTCACCCAGCTGGTTCCGCCAGCTGCGTGACGGTGTTGCGGCCCACTCGTTCGAGCTGGGTCAAACCCGGCTCTTCGATCGGATAGTGCCCGCAGTTGTCCAGCAGGACCAGCTGGGTGGGCGCTGAAATCCGTTGCAGGAAGCGGGCACTGAGCTCCGGGGGGGTCCAGGTGTCGGCGGCCGGATGCACCAGTGTCACCGGCGGACCGGCGTAGTCCTCAGGCGCGGTGTGCGCGAAGTTCAGCCAACTGGACAAGAACCCGATCGGCACCCGGGTACCACCGCCGCGCGGGTCGGCTGCGCACAACCGGGACAATTCACGGTTGGCACTCATCGCCGTCATGTCCGCCAGCCAGCGGATCCCCACCGGCACCGAGCCCAGCAGCGGGTCCAGGGCGCGCAGCACCCGGTGACCATGCCGGCCCAGCAGCGGGAAGCGGGCCGCGGCCGTCCGAGCAGCGGGGTCGGTGGTGTCCAACAGGCAGGTCGCCAGCACCGCGGCCACCGCGCGGGTGCGTGCCGCCGCCTCATACGCCAGCATGCCGCCCATGCTGGCGCCGAACAGCACGATCGGCCGGTCATCGACGCGGCGTTCGGCAATGATGATGTCGCACAACAGATCTATCCAGTCCGGGTAGCGCACCCCGGACCGGTCCGGCACCTCGGTGTACCCGTAGAGCGGCAGGTCCGGGGCCAGTACCTCAACATCGGCCGCACGCCGCAGCGCCACCCCCACCAGCGGCCAGAGCGCCGCCGAATAACCACCGCCACCATGGACCAGGATGCCGCGTACCGGTGCGGCCGAATCCCCGGCCCGGACAATGTGGATTCGCCCGCCGCGCCAGGGCATCCAGCTCGAACGTGGCGGCACCGACGTGGTCCGGAGGCGATCGGGCAGGAATGCGGCGTACCGGGCTACGTTGGCGTTCAGGTCCGTCTCCAAGTTGGCGTTCACGAGACCATCGTGGTTCGCCCGGCAGGCCCGGACAACTCGCTTTCGGTGCGGCGTCTTACCAGCTCAACGGGGTCGTCGCCGGTGTTGCTCAGGTTCTGCGGCGGGGAGTCTGTGCGACCCCGCGGGCTCTCCTCCCGACGGGGCCGCACAGAAGTCGCACACCGGCGCGGGCTAGTGCCAGAGCCGCGACGAGCGCCGGTCGGCGTCGGCCACGGCGGCCGCGCCACTGCCCACCGCAGCGGCCAACCGGGTCAGGATGCCGTTGAGCGCGCTCGCCGAGTTGTTCCAGTTCATCTGCTGGTTGCGGTAAGCCGCGGCCGATTCCCGGGTCCAGATCTGCTGCAGGGGTTTGATGCGTTCGGCCAACTCCTCCAGCGCCGCGTTGAACCGGGTCGACGTGGCGTGGATGTCTTGTCGCACCATGACCTCGATCCGGTTGAAGTCATACGACATGGTGGTTTCTTCCATCACTGCTCCTCACATCTCGGTTTCGACGTTGCCGACCTGGGCGGCGTGTTCGCGGGCGGCTTCACGCAGTTGCACCTCGTTGCTGCGGATGGTGTTGGCGATCTGATCGAGTGCGCCGCACAGCTTTCCGGATTCGGCCTCCCAGCGCGCCACGACACTCTTGAAGGCCGCGGCCGCCGGTCCGCCCCACACCGCGGGCGGCACGGTGATCATCCGTGAGATGAAGGACTGCAACAGGTTTCGCAGTTCACCGCTGCGTTGCTCGGTGTCGGCGGCCACGCTGCGCATGAGTTCGAAGTCGGTGGCCAGGGCTTCGGAGTTGGCTGGTTCATCCATGATGTTTCCTCACTGGTCGGGGTGGATACTGGTTTCGACGCACCAGCGCCGGCCTCGGTTCCGGTGATTTCATGAGATCTCCCTGGCAGTTTCCAGCGCCCGGTCGCAGACCGCGTCGATGGCGTGCGGCCGGTCGTGGCCGGCCTGGCAACCGATGGCGATCCGGGTGCCGCCGTCCAGCAGCACCGCCCAGCGGATGTCGTGCTGGGGTCGGACCTCTCGGTAACTGATCGCCGGCCGACCGGCCCGGCGGTCATCCGGGTCGAAGTCCACGAACACCCCCGCCGGTTGCTGGTCGACGGCGCGCCGCAGCACCGCCGCGGTGGCGGCCAGATCGGTGCTGGGCACCCGGGCCTGGGTGATGTGCAGGATCGTCGACGGATCGCCGGGCGCGCTGACCTCGACCCGCGCCGAACCGGGGCCGCCGGTGACCCGGCGCACCAGCCAGTCGGCCGGCACCTGAACGCCGACCCGGCCCTCCACCAATGTGGTTGCCGGCACCCCGGTTTCGCCGCCGGTCGAGCACAACGCTGCGGTGATCGCGGCGACGACGACGGCAACGGCCGGCCACTTGCGTCGTCTTTGCGCCCTGGGCGAAGGTGGCGCCGCGTCGGGCTGCGGACCGGCCGCGGCAACTGCGGCGATCAACAGCGCGTCATCGACCTGGCGCACCCGCACGCCGCGGTCACGCAACCGTCGGCTCAACTCCGCGGCGAGATCGGCGGCACCGGCGACGCCTGAAGGCGCGTCGATCAGCACCCGATCGGTGCGGCCGCGGCGAACGGTGCGCAGCAGCCGGGCCACCAGCGGCCCGACGTCGTCGGCGCGGGCAAAGACACGCTGCCCGACGGCGCCATCCGTGCCGCGCACCAGCACCAACTGCTCGGCGATCTCGATCAACGTCGCGGTGGGCGCGGTGCGGGCCAGTAGGTCGGCGCGCGCTGCGACGGTGACGGTTTCGGCGTCCAGCTCGGCGAGCGCGGCCAGCCGGTCGGCCCGGCCCAGCGGCCACCAGGACGGGTGCACCAGGGTCGTGTCCGGGGTGTCGGCCAGTAGCGGCCCGAGCAGCTGCGACCACAGACCGGCGGTGTCCACGACGCGATCACCGACCAGCACGGCGGGCTCGTCGAGGCCGCGCAGTGCGGCATCGCTCAGTTCGGCATCGGCGCGTCGCGGCGCACCGGCGCCGGCCAGGATGCGTATCTCGGCCGGGCCGACCTCGCACAGTGTCACGGTTCGACCCATCCGACCTGCACCAGTTGCTGTCCGGCGGTGCGGGTGATCAGCAGGCCGCGACCCGGAATGTGTTGTGCCACCCGGGTTGCGCCGAGCAGCGGCCCGTCGTCTGGGCCGATGCTCAGCACCACGGCCATCGCGTCGAGTTCGCGCACCGCAGCCAGCACCGGCTCATACAGGGCGCGCGCGGCGCCTCCGCTGCGCCGCGCGATCAGCAGGTGCAGCATCAGGTCGCGGGCGTGCGGCAGCAGCTCGAGCAGCGGATCGAGCACCCCGGTCGCGCTGATCAACTCGTAATCGTCGATCACCAGGTAGGTCGGTTCCGGTGCCGGTGCCTCCTCGGCGTCGAGGTGCCCGCGCAGGGTGGTGACCAGATCGGCGACCGCAGCCGAGATCTCGCGCGGGGTGCAGGCACCCGGTGCGGCAGCGCCGGCGAGGGTGCGGCGCGGATCGAGCAGCACGATCTTTGCGCCCGGTCGGGCCCGGATCCCGGTCAGCAACATGCGCAGCGTCGCGGTCTTTCCGGAGCCGGCCGCGCCGAGCACCAGCAGATGCGGTTGCGCAGCGAAATCGGCTACCGCCACCTGCAATTGATCCGATTCCAGACCCAGCGGCAGCGCACGACGGGTGGGTGGTGCTGCGTCGAGCAACTCGACGGCGTCGGCGCGTTCGGGCAGCAACCGGATTTCCGGCGCGCACGCGTCCCGATGGCGGCCGGCCAGGTCGGCGGCTGCCGCAGCCGCCGCTGCGGTCAAGTCGGTGCCGCCGGCGGTGTGGTCGAGCCGGGCCACCCCGATGGTCAACGGCGCGCCGTCGGGTGCGAGCCCCTGACCGGGCCGCCCGGTCGGTACGCCGTGCGCGGCGCGGCGGTCGATCTCGGAGTCGGCCGGGTCCCCGAGGCGCAGCTCGATACGGGTGCCGATGTGGTCCTTGAGCGCGGGCCGGACATCGGCCCACCGGCTCGCGGTCAGCACCACGTGCAGCCCGACCGCCAGACCTTCGGTGGCCAGCGCGGTGACCGCGAGGTCCAGGCCGTCGAAGTCCTGCCGCAGCGCGGCCCAGCCGTCGATCACCAGGATCACCGCCCCGCGCGGATCGTCGGGGCGGGCCGCAGCGCCGGCAGCCCGCCGGCGCAGCACACCGGTCAACGTCGACACGATCCGCTGCGCCAGTTCGGTGTCGCGACGCCCGGCCAGCGCCCCGATGTGCGGTAGACCGGCCAGCGGTGCCAGACCGCCACCGCCGAAGTCCAAGCAGTACAACTGAACCCGGCCGGGGTCATGGCGGGCGGACAATCCCAGGATCAGGGTGCGCAGTGCGGCGGTCTTACCCGAGCGCGGGCCGCCCACGATGCCGACGTTGCCGCCGGCGCCGGCCAGGTCCACGGTCAGAGTCTCCCGGCGCTGCTGGTAATACCGGTCGACGACACCGAGCGGCACTGCGAGGTCGGCCGGCGGCACCGAGTCCAGCAACTGCTGCAGAGTGGGTGGTTGGCGCAGCGGTTCCAGCCAGACCTGGTGCGCGGGCGGTCCGAGGCCGGCCACCGCGGCCAGCACCGCGGCGCTGAGCGTGCCGGTGGACGACGACGCCGGTCGGCCGGTCCAGACCGGTCCCACCGGTTCGGCACCGAACGGCACCGCGCGGTGATCGGTCACCGGCGGCGGTACCGGCGCCACGCTGGGTGCCGGCTGCGAGACGCACGCCGTCTGGAACGGCACGGGTTGGCCGGCACCGACTTTCAGGTACGCCGCACCAGGTCGCGAACAATTTTGATAGGCGTCCGGCACCCCCAGCACGGCGCGGGATTCCGCGGCGGTCAGGGTGCGCAGACAGATCCGATAGGACAGCGCGGATTCCAAACCGCGCAGCCGGCCTTCCTCCAGACGCTGACTGGCCAGCAGCAGATGGATGCCCAGCGAGCGACCCAGCCGTCCGATCGCGATGAACAGTTCGATGAAATCCGGGTGTTGGCTGAGCAGTTCGGAGAACTCGTCGACGATCACGAACAACACCGGCAGCGGCGGCAACGCGGTGCCCGCACCGGCCGCCCGCCGGTAGTCGGCGATGCCGGCGAAGTTCCCGGCTTCCCGCAGCACCCGCTGACGCCGGTTGATCTCGCCGGACAGCGCATCGTGCATGCGGTCCACCAGATGCGCCTCGTCGGCGAGGTTGGTGATCACCGCGGCGACGTGCCGCACCGGCTGGAACTCCAGGAAGGTGGCCCCGCCCTTGAAGTCGACCAGCACCAGGTTGAGCTGCTCGGGGCTGTGTCCGGCGATCATCCCCAAGGCGATGGTCTTGAGCAGTTCGGACTTTCCGGAACCCGTTGCGCCGATGCATAATCCGTGCGGACCCATGCCGCCTTCGGCGGCCTCGCTGATGTCCAGGTCGATCCGGGTGCCGTCGGCGGCCGACCCGAGCGGGACGCGCAGCCGCCGGCCGCCCTGCGCCCACTGGCGGTTCGGGTCGAACCCGGTCGGCGCGGCCAGACCCATCAGCGCCGGCCAGCCGGTGGCCGCGGTGGGCTCGGCGTCCGGATGGTAACCGGCCAGCCGCTGCGCGCAGGCCCGCGCCGCCGACAGCGTCATCCGGTCCGGGGACACCGGTTCGGGACTGCCGGGCAGCTGGAGCCCGGCCGGGGTCAGCACCAACTGTTGGGTACCGGCCGGCGCGCCGGTGGCCGCGGCGAGCACCGCGACCCGCTCGGGTAACCGCCGACCCGGCGGCGGCGGGCCGTCGACCAACAGCAGCAGGTGCCGACTCACCGGCAATTCGGATAGCAGCGCCAGCGCTTTCTCCAGGTCCGGGTACTGCAGCCGCAGCGGGCCGGCAGCGTCGGCGGCCACCGGATGGGCGTGCTGCGGCAGCCATTTCAGCCAGTCCCAGTGCGCCCGCTGGTCGGGCCCGAGGACCGCGGCCACGGTGACGTCGGCGGGGCTGTGGGTGCTGGCCAGCGCGCAGATCATGGCGCGCAGCAGCGGCCGCGGGTCCTGGCCGTGCACGCAGGTGACCTGCCCGGCCAGCGATACCGTGATCGGGGCATCCGGGATCAGTTCGTGCGCGCCCAGCAATCGGTGCACGGCGGCCGTGCAGAGCGGGTCGGCCGCATCGGCGTCGTGCTCGCACACCGTGGGCTGCAGGTCGGTGCGCGTCAACCCGGAACCGACCCGGACCGCCAGGAAGTCGAAGTCGGTACTGCTGCGCTGCCACATCCGGGTGGTTCCAGCCAGCGACCACAGCGTGTGCGGAGCGGGATGGTCGGCGCGCAGGGTGTCCAGTTGGGTGGCGGCCGCGGTGTCCAGCTGGGCGTTGAGTTCGACCAACCGGTGCAGGTAGCGGTCCCGGTCGGCGTCGAGTTCGGCCCGCAGCCGACCGCCGCCGTGGTGCACCAGCATCGTGACGCAGGACATCAGCATCAGCACGGGGAAAGCCAGGAACACCGGGTTGCGGGCCGTGCCGGAACCCGAGAGGGTCAGTACCGCAATCATTCCCAGCACTGCCAGCACACCGACCAGCGGCGTCAGCCGCAGCAGCAAGGGCACCGCGGCCGGTTTGGGCAGCACCGGCGGCGCGTCGATCCGGAGTTCGGTTTCGGCCGGCCGCGCGTGCCGGTCCCGGGGCATCCGACGCACGGCCACGGTCGCGGTGCTGGGCGGGCTCGGAGCTGCCGGCATGTCGGGGACGCTAGGCAGCGCGGACGGCCCCGGCAATTCACCTGTGGATGGCGGTAGGTGCCGGTGGCGCGGCGCGGATACCGTCGGCGCGCATGACAACTCACCACGACACCGGATTGCGCCGGGTTTCGGTACACGTTGCCGCGCCGGGATCCGGCACCGAGATCGATCTGGCGTTACCGGCCGGCATCCCGGTCGCGACGCTGCTGCCGACGCTCGTCGACATCGTCGTCGCACACGGTTGCGACGCGGCCGCCACGCTGGCCTGCTCGCAGTTGAGCCTGCTCGGCCAACCGCCGCTGAACATGTCGAAGACGTTGGCGCAAGCCGGTATTCGGGACGGCAGCACCCTGGTGCTGCACAGCACACCCGGTCCGCCGGTCCGGGTCGCGGTGCACGACGAGGCCGACGCGTTGACCCGTCGGCCGCCGACCCGGCAGTGGGACCCGGAGTGCTCGCGACTGGCCGCGGCCGGCGCGGTGCTGGCCGCCGCGGTGCTGTTGGCGATGTTGGCGGTGCCGGGCCCGCCCGGGGCACCGGCGGCACTGTTCGGCGCGGCCGCCGGCACCGCGGCGGCCGGCGCGCTCGGATTGTTCACCGCAGCCTGTTTCGGGGCGCTGCTGACCATGGCCGCGGCCGCGGCGGTGCTGTGCGAGCCGCCGAACACCGGTGCGGGCACGCTACTGCTGCTGGTCTCGGCGGCGCTGCTGGCCGGTGCGGGCCCGTTGGCGGCGCGCAGCTGCCGGACCGAGCAGACCGGTGCGCTGCTGGCCGCGGCCGATCGGGCGCAGCAGCTGTTGACCGCCTACACCGTCGCCGGTGCCGCCGGTGTGCTGGCCGGGTCCACGTGGACGCTGGTGGCCGCACCGTCGTCGACGACGGCCACCGCGCAGGCCGGACTAACCGCGGCCGCGCTGCTGCTGCACGCCCGCACGCATCGCGGAACCTGGTCGCGCGCCGCGCTGCTGACCGCGGGCATCGGCTGCGCCGCCGGCGCGCTGTTCGTGCTGCGCAGCCAGTACCCGCAGCTGACCGGATGGTGGGCGCTCGCGCTGTGTGCCGGGGCGGCGACCGCGGGCCGGCTGGGTTGGTCGGCCGGCTCGGCTCCTCCGCTGCTGCGGCGCTGCGCCGACGCGGTCGAGTGCCTGGCGGTGGCGGCGTCGGTTCCGCTGGCCGCGTACCACCTGCAGCTGCTGGAGCTGCCGTGAGCGGGCCGGCCCGCCGGCTCGGTGTGGCATTGAGCGCAGCGATGCTGGCCGGTGCACCCGTGCTGGTGAGCCCGGCACATGCGCTGGTGCCGCCCGTGGTCGACCACACCGCGCTGCCCGAACCCAGCCCACCGACACCACCGGTTGCCACCAGTCAGGTCGCCGCATGCGTGGTCGCGCCGCGCGCCAAACCCGCTGCGGCACAGCGCAGCAGCCCGATCGCCGGCTATCCGCTGGCCGACCTCTGGAAGTTGACTCGCGGTTCCGGCCAACGCGTCGCGGTGATCGACACCGGGGTGAGTCGGCATCCGCGGCTGGCCGCGCTGGAACCGGCCGGCGACTACGTCGGCTACGGCGACGGCACCTCGGACTGCGACGCACACGGCACCATCGTGGCCGGGATCATCGCGGCCGCACCGGATCCAGCCGACAGCACCGGTTTCAGCGGCATTGCGCCCGAGGTCACGCTGCTGTCCATCCGGCAGTCCAGTGCCAAGTTCGCTGCGGCCGACCAGGACTCGGCCGGCGGCTACGGCGACGTCGACACCATGGCTGCCGCGGTGCGCACGGCAGCCGACCTGGGCGCCACCGTGATCAACGTGTCGGTGGTGGCCTGCGCCGGCGGCGGTATCGACGACGCGGCCCTCGGCGCCGCGCTGGCCTACGCGGTCGACGTCAAGGACGCCGTGGTGGTGGCAGCGGCCGGTAATGCCGGCGGTCTCGGCCACTGTCCGCGCCAGCCCGACGTCGACGATCTGACCTGGGAAGCCGCGCGGGTGGCGGTCAGCCCGGCCTGGTACGACGACTACGTGTTGACCGTGGGTTCGGTGGCCGCCGACGGCACGCCGTCGGAGTTCAGCATGCCCGGCCCGTGGGTCGACGTCGCCGCCCCGGGCGAGCAGGTGGTGTCACTGCACCCCAGCGGCAGCGGCCTGGTCGACACGCTGCCGCTGCTGGACCGGGAGATGCCGATCTCCGGAACCAGTTACGCGGCACCGGTGGTCAGCGGTCTGGCCGCGCTGATCCGGGCCCGGTTTCCGGAGCTCACCGCGCGCCAGGTGATGACCCGGATCAAGACCACCGTGCAGCGCACCCCCGGCGGCTGGAATCCGGTCACCGGGGCCGGGATCGTCGACCCGGCTTCGGCGTTGAGCGCCGACACCATCGCGATCGCGCCGGTCACCCCGGCGGCCCGACCGGTCGGGCCGACCGCGCCGCAACACAGCGCCGACCCGCGGCCGGCTCGGATCGCGTTGGCCGGTGCGGCCGCGAGTCTGCTTGCGCTGGCGGCGATCTCAGCGCGCCGGCAGCTGCACGTCCCAGGCGACCAGCGCCGCGGCGCGGTCCAGGGTGGGGCCGATCGGTAGCGCGGCCAGCAGCCAGCGCGGGACCGGTTGCGGCTGCTCGGGCAGCCCGAGGGCGGTGCGGGTCTGCTCGTCGGGGATGTCGAACCGCGCCCCGGTGTCCACGATCAGGGTCCCGCCCGGCACGGCCGGGCCGTCCGGGCGCACGTAGAGGCTGCGGCCCGGCGGCATCGACACCGCGTCCAGACCGGGTCCGTCGCCGTCGGCCGAGGCCAACGCCACCGCGGCGTCACCCGACGGCGCGCCCACCGACAGTGCGGTCAGGCCGGATTGCCACGCTACGCACAGCACGTCGACCTCGGCGCCGCGCGGCGCACCGAACTCGGGCAGCTCGGCCAGCCGCAGTACCCCGACGGTCGGCACCCGGGCCAGCACCGTGGGGTCGACGTCGGGGATCTCGGCGCCGGGGCGCACCGAGCTGAGCCGGATCAGGTCCACCAGTTGCGCCCCGATCCGCTGCACACCGCCGGACAACAGCACGTAGTACTGCACGCCGGAACCGGCCTGCACCCGCAGCACGTCCCCGATCCGGTACTGCGACAGAGCTGCCGGTCCGGGTCCACCCGCGCCTGGGATGGCCGGCGCCGTGATCGGCGCGGCCTCGGGCAGCGCGTTCAGCAGGGTCGCCGAAACCGGTTTGGGCTGCACACCTTCCAGCCGCAGCGCGCGCAGCACCGCGGGGTCGGTGCGGTCGATCCGGGCCCGCCGGCCGCCGAACAGCAACTGGGTGGTGCCGCCGGGACCGACCACCAGCACCGGTTCGGCCTCGGCCAGTCGGCCCGAGTCGGCCGGCTGATCGGTGCCCAGGACCACCGTGGTGCCGGCGCCGTCGCAAACCTGCCAGGTCACACCGGTTTCGGCCAGCGTGCTGCCGACCGCCGCGGGGGCACCCGGGATGCCCAGCGGTGCACCGCGTTCGGTGTCCAGCATGGTGGCGTCGTCGACCACTCGCGGGCTGACCGGCCGGCCCGCGATCAACTGTGCGGACACCAGGTTGGGCACCGGATGCCAGCGGCCCTGCATGCGCAGGTACAACGCGCCCGATCGGGTCAGTACCACCTCGGCGTCGGCCGTCGGAGGCTGCGGGCGCAGCACGCCCCAGATCCCGGCACCGACCACCAACAGCACCGCCAGCAACAGTCCGGCCAGCAGCGAATACAGCGGCGCGCGTACCGATTCGGAACCGAGCTGCCCGGTCAGCAGTGCGTGTTCACGCCGGCGGGTGCGGTAGCGCGCTACGTCCAGCGCCAGCCGGGTGGAGGTGGGCGTCACCGCCCTCACGGTAGGCCGTCGGCCGCGCTGGTGTGCGCGGCGATGCACAGCGGCTCAGCGCCAGCGGGCCCACACGTAGGGCACCAGGGCGCGCAGGAAGTCCAGGTCGGGGCCGGGCTGGGCGTCGGCGAAGGCCTGCGTGAAGTACTCCTCGGCGGTCAGCAGGATGCCTTCGGCGAATTCGGTGGTGAAGGTGATGCTGTCGTAGTGGTCCATCAGGCTGCGGATCCGGGCCACCAGTTCGGGTTCGCGTTCGGACCGGTCGAGTGCCAGGTAGTGCGCCACCAGGGCGCGGTCGTCGCCCTCGGCGTTGGCCATCAGGTGTACCAGCGGCAGCGTGCGTTTGCCTTCGTAGAGATCACCGAGGATCTCCTTGCCGTAGGTGGCTTCGTCGCCGAGCAGATTGAGCAGGTCGTCACGGATCTGGAAGGCCGCGCCGAAGTGAAAACCGAACCGCACCAAGGCGCTCAGGTCGGCGGTCCCGTCCGATCCCACGATGGCACCGACCCGCAGCGGGTGAATCGTGGTGTACCAGCAGGTTTTGTGCATGATCAGCTCGAGGTAGTCCTCCGGGCGCAACTCGGCGACCCCGTCGAGTTGCCAGCCCAACTCGGTGGCCTGCCCCTCCAGCGTGCGCATCGCCATGGTGTCGAATTCGCCCCAGACCAACTCGGCGAGGTCACGGTCGAGTCGGCGGGTGGCGCGGCGCAGCACCTGCCCGGCCACCACGGCGAGGCCGTCGCCGGCGTTGATCGCCGCGGCCAGGCCGTGCTCGGCGGCCAGCGTCGGACGCCCGCGGCGCATCTCACTGCCGTCCGCGACGTCGTCGTGCACCAGGAATGCGTTGTGCAGCAATTCGATTGCCACCGCAATGCCGTGCAGGTCGTCGGGACGACCGCCGAACGCATGCCCCGCCGAGAGGCACAGTGCGGGCCGCAACGCCTTGCCGGGGCGAGCTGGGTACTCCCGCATCGGTCCGTACAGCCAGCGCACCGGCTCACCATCGGGCAGCGCGTCGAGCATGGCGTTACGCACCACACGCCCGACGTCGCGCAGCCGCGCTTCGACGGCATCCACGTGCTCGGTGAGCATGACTTTCCCCTCCGGATCCAGTGCGCTACCGATAGAGTAGGGCCAGCGGTGAGGGGGTGCGGGCAGATGGCCGACGTCGATGCGCAGTTGGCCCTGTTCGGCGCCATCGACGACAAGGTCTGCCACACCACGAATCCGACGGTGCTGGGCCTGGTCGAGGAGTTCCTGCCCGGCTCGACGCGGCCCGGGCAACGGGGCTGGTACCGCGAATTGCAGGGCTACGTCAAGCGAAACGCCACCGCGCTGCGCTCGGATCCGGACCGGGCCGAAGCTGCCGGTGAGGTCCGCTTCCCCACCCTGGCGCAGGCGCTGGACCGGATCACCGCGGAGCCGGCCGGCGCACCGGTGACCGCCAAACTGCTGTACGCCGCCAACGTGCTCAAGCATGTGGTGGACGAGGAGGATCCGGACGCCTTCGGCCCCGAAGCGGCCCCGTTCTTCGAGCGCGACGCCCCGATGGATCCGGTGGCGGCACTGGTGAACCAGGCCAGCCCGGCCGATCCGGACACCTGCATCGGGATGGCCGGCAGATTGACCGGCGCCAAGGACCGCAACAGCTACCGACAGACCATCCTCGATCTGGAGGGCGACGACGGGATCCCGGCGCCGGTGGCGCGCGGCCCGGACGCCTGCGTGGGACGGTTGAGGCGGGTCGGTGGACAGTACTGCAGCGTGGTGCGCACCGACTGGCTGCGTCCAGACATCACCTTGGAACAGATGGCCGCCACCATCGAGCCGCGCAATTGGCCGATGCTCTACGACTTCTTCGTCGACATCCGCACCCGCACCCCGTTGACCACGGCCGGCTGGATCCGGGTGCTCGAGGTGGTCAGCCCGGACCGCAGCCAGTGGGTGCTGCGGACGTCGCTGAGGTACTGGAAGGCCGAACCCCGTGCGGGCGGGATCTGCATCAACTACGAACTCGACGACGTCCGCGACCCTGCGGACTCCGGACTGGTCGAGGTCGACAACGGCTACCTCTGGATCACCGAACTCGAGCCCGGCGTTCCGCAGTCCGGCGTGCGGATCCGGACCAGCAAGGAACTGCGGATGCGCGGCCTCAGCCCCACCAGTACCGCGGCGCTGGCCTGCCACAGCGGCTGGTCGGATGCCGGAACTCAGATGCTCACCGACAACGCGCACAATCCGCCGTCCGGATGCATTCCGTTCCAACCGTTTTCACCCACCGAGGAGCCGGACACCGACACGCAGGCCGGGCCGGCCGATACCCCGCCGACCGATCCGGTGGCGGCGGCCGAGGCCGCCGCCGAAGCGCTGGATCTGCCGACCGGGTGGCGCGAGGTGTTGATCGACAGCGTTCGGGGCAATGCGCAGCACTACGTCGACGTGGCGGCCGGCCTGGCCAACCAGACCGCACGGCAGTGGGCCGATGGCCTGTCCGATGCCGACCTCCGTGATCTGGGCACGCGGTGGGGGCAGGCCTGGACCGACTACGCGGTGCAGGTGTTCAACAGCGCCCTGGCCAGCCTGCGCACCGATTCCGAGGAGCAGCACTGATGTCCGAATTCGAGCCGCTGATCGAATCGGTGCGCAGCCAGGCGCAGTCGATGATCTCGCGGACCGCCGAGCTGGCCACCGAGGCATCCGGCAAGATCAATGAAGACCGGTACACCGCAACGGATCTGATGCAGACCATGGCCGCGCTGGTCGACCTCACGGTGCGCGGCAGTGTCGAGCTGAGTCGCACGGTGCTGCGCGAAACCCCGGCCAGCGGACGCCAGGTGGCCGGATACACCAACACGGTCGCGACCCGGATGGCCCAGCAGGCCCAGATCGTCGCCGAGGCGGCCGCCGCCAAGATCGGCGCCGGTCGCTACAGCGTCGACGACGCTGTGGTGACCGCCACCAGATTCGCCGACATCGCGCTGGTCGGCGCGATGGAGATCGGACAGACCGTGCTGATCGGGCCGGCCCCCTACGACGACCAGCCGATCGAGATCGAGTTGCACGCCGCTGCCGCCGAGCAGCCCCGCGAGCTGCGTGCCCACATCCGCCGGTTCGGCGATCCGAACGAGGCCGAAATACCAGCTTCGGCAGTGAGTTTCGATCCGCCGACGCTGGATCCCGGGGTGCAGGACTTCCGACTGCGGGTGGTGCCGTTCGAATTGGCCAGCGGCGTCTATGTCGGCACGGTGGACGCCGGCGACGAGGCCGTCCACGTCGAATTCGCGCTCTAGCCTGACCCAGGTTCCGGGCCGGGCAGGGTCAGCACGAGCGGTAGCCACACGGCGTCCTGCCCTTCGGCCAGCAGGGTGCCGCGGTACTGTCCCGGCGGCCGGCCGGCCGGCAGTTGGACGACCACGATCGTCGCGCGACTGGCTCCGGCCGGCAGCACCAGCAGCTCGGGCTCGAAACGCACGCAATCGGATTCGATCACTGCGCCGTCGTGGGTACGTAATTCGCTGCAGCGCAGCCGGATCGGGCCGAGCTGGTGTGCTCCGCGGTGGTGCAGCCAGACCGGCGCCGCTGCCACGCCGTCGCGTACCGACAACCGCAGCGCGTCGTGGTCCGGATCGAAGCGCGGCCGGCAGCCCAGCCGCGCGAGTTCGGGTGCGTCACCGGCGATGATCCGGTCGACGACCGCGCGCGCAGCGCGTACCCCGCGGGCCTGCGCCCGGGTCAGCGCAGCCAAATTGGCCGTCGGGTCGAACACCTGCGCCCACGGCAGATCGGCGATGCTGCCGTCGTCGATCCCGGTCATGTCCGCCATCTCAGGGCAACCAGTATCCGCGGATCCGCTGGTGGCGGCCCCGGCCCAGTAGGGCGTTGGCGGCCTGCAGCCCGGAGCGGACCGCGGCCTCGATGCACCCGGCGTTCATGCCGCAGTCGGTCCAGTCGCCGGCCAGCACCAGGTTGTCGTAGCCGCTTTCGTCGGGACGCAGCCGATAGCGGTCCGACCCGGGCACCGACTGCACATACCGGTCCGACGGGTCGACGTTGACGCTGATGTACTGGGTGTCCACCGCGGCGGCCCCGCGCGCACCGTCCGCCCCGGCCAGGAGTTCCCAGGCGAAACCGTCCGGACCGACCGCGTTCGGAAACCACAGTCCGACATCCCGATTCAGGAAGTCGGTGGCGTCTTGGCGCACCTGGGTGCGGTACCGACGCAGTTCGTCGGCTGCGTTGTGCTGGGTCGGCACCGGGGCGTTCAGGCTGCCGCAGAAGTAGGCCACGGTGCGTGGCGCGTCGTCGGCAGGCCACTGTTCGGCCCACAGCGTCTGCGGCATCGACGCCCAGGTCTCGAACGGCGGCAGGTAGGCGCTGGTGGTCACCGCGGGTGCACCCGACCAGCCCAGCTCGGCCGGCTGTGGCCGCAACCAGATCTGCAGCGCCTGGGTGGCGACGGTGCGCACCCGGGTCAGCATCTGCTGCCACGCGCTGCTGTGCTGCACCAGCTCGTCGGCGACGATGCCGAGCATGCCGTGCGAGACCGCGAGCACCACCTGGTCGAAGTCCACACCGCGGCGCAGCACCCGCACTTCGGCGTCGTCACGCGCGCCCCAGTGCTGCTCCAGATCCGCCGGCCGCCGGCAGCGCTGCCGGTCGGCCGGGTCGAGTTGGTCGGCCAGCGGCGCGGCCGGAAACACCGGCAGCCCGGCCACTTCGGTCAGCGGCCGGTATTCGTCGACGCCGTCGGCCAATCGCAGCTGCCGGCCCAGGGTGATCGCGGCGATGCCGTGCGCCTGCGCATCGAGGTGCAAATGGTCGAGCCGGTGGAAGAACTCGAAGCGCACGCCGCGGTTGCGCAAGGCCTGATAGATCGGAGCGATCACGACGTCGCCCATACCGGCGGTCATCTTCCAGAACATCGCGCCCTTGTACTCGAAGAGCACCAGCCCGGTCAGGAAGATCGCCAACCCGGCACCGAAGGCCGGCCGCTGCGGATCGGCGTCCTCGAAGCCGAACACCAGATCGTAAAGACCGCGGATCAACGGGAATTCCAGGACATCCGGATGCCCGCCGTGCCGCAGAAGCCAGCCGCCGAAATCCTCGTCGTTGACCGCGCGGAAGCCACGCGGGTCGGTGATCAGCCGGTCGGCGACGATGCCACGGACCGTGGCGGTCACCAACGACAGCAGCAGCCAGCTGCGTTGGTGATCACGTCGACGGCGGTGGTCGAGTTCGGCCCGGATGGTGGCCAGCACCCGATCCAGACCGTCGACCGGCCCCTGCTGCCCCGGCGGGCCGGCGGCCAGCTCGGTCAGCACCGCCGTCACGGCGCGCCACATCACCTCGCCGGCACCGGATTCCGCGGGTGGCTGCGGTGAGGTGCTCAACCGCAGCGTGGGCGGGCCGGCATCGCCGATCGAGGCGGCGAAGTCGGCCAGCAGGTCCAACGAGCGTTCCAGGAATCCGACCGCGGTCATCTCCCGGCCGTCGGTGTCGGCGGCCGGTGATTCGTCGTTGGGTCGGAAGGCACCCAGCCAGGTCCCCCAGTCACCGCCCCAGCGTTCGGCCAGGCCCAGGTCGTCGGCCGGGATCAAGGCCTGGTCCCAGGACCGGATGGGGGCGCGAGGGTCGGTGTTCGCCCGGTCCAGCTCCTCGTAGCACTCGCGCAGCAGATTGAACGCGTTGACGTAGGAACCCAGCCAGATGTGCAGGCCGTGCTCCTCGATCCGGCCGTTGCGGCCGCGACTGGAGGCGGCCTTGCCGCCGAGGCGCCAACCACGCTGGTACACCGTGATCGATTCGAACTGCTCCCGATTGCCCGGCGCGCTCAGCCGCCAGGCCGCAGTCAACCCCGCCATGCCGCCGCCCAGGATTGCGACGCGCGCCGGTCGGCGTGCCCTCATCGCAGCAGCATCCGGGCCCGCTGCAGCGCGGGCCAGCTGCTCGACTCCCCGAAACGCTCGACCGCGGTCGCCAGGTCGGCCCGGGCGGACTCCCCGAACCGCTCGAAAGCATCTGTGGCAGCTGCCAATTCGAAGATCGCCGCGCGCTGGCGGCGGGCCAGGTCCAGCGCCGCCCGTAGATCGGCGCGGATGTCGGCATCCTGTTCCCAGGTGCGGGCCCGCCACCGCAGCAGCTCGGCGTCGTAGTAGTGCATACCGGTTTCCGCGGCCAGCGCCAGACCGGTGTCCAGCCGCTGCCGGGCGGCCTCCGGGCGACCGGCCGCCAGCAGCAGCCGGGCCAGCACCGCATCGTAGGAGGTGAGCATGATGCGGAACTCCAGCGCCCGCCAGGCTTCGACCAGCGCCGTGACCGCCTCGATGTGGGCAGCCAGTTCGCCGGTGTCGCAATCGGTTTCCACCGCCCGCAGCGCGGCCACCACGACCTGCTGGGCCGCGCCGATCGCCTGCCAGGACTCCAGCCCGTGCGCTCCGGCCTGGGCCAGCAGGTCCTGCATGGCCCGCTCGGCCAGGTCCAACTGACCGGAGTCGATCCGCATCAACACCTCGAGCTGACGGGCATAGGCCAAACTGAACGGTCCCTGTGGCACACCGACTTCGGCGCAGCGGTCGACCGTCGCGTCCAGGGCGGTTTGCGCTCCGGCCAGATCACCGTGCACGTAGCGGGCCAGGGCCAGATGCGTGTGGATCGAGGCGATCGGCTCGTTGGCCATGAACCAGCTCTCGAACAGGGTCGGGGTGACCCGGCCGCGGAGCTGTTCAGCCTCGGTCAACTTGGTCAGCGCGGTGTCGAAATCGCCGCGGTACCAGGCGATCATGCCGAAACCGGCGGTGTTGGTCGGCAACGCGCCGACCGGGTCTTCGGGCAGGCCGGCCTCCAATGCGGTCAGCAACTGCTCGGCCTGGTCGAGGTCGGCCCGGGTGGCGTAGTAGCCGTACAACGCGGTCAGGGTGGGAAACAGGTCCTCGTTGAGTTCGGTGCCGCTGAGTTCCAGACAACGCCCGAAGTCGGCGAATGCGTGCCGGCTGGAGGCGCCTTCGGCGGCGTACCACAGGAACCCACGCCGCAGCCGGAGCCGGATCTCGACGTGCGCCTGCTCGGCCGGGTCGAGTCGGTCGAGCAGCGCCAGCGCCCGAGTGAGGAACTTGCGTGATTCGTCGAGCGCCCCGCGGCGGCCGGCGGCAGCCGAGGCCTTCTGGTGCGCCACGATCGCCTGCTCGAACCGCTCGGCACGTTCACAGTGGCTGGCGATCAGCGGCCAGTCCACCGCACCGCCGGCCAGAGCCAGTAACGCATCGGCGATCTGGCCGTGCAGCTTGCGCCGCACACTGGGCGGCACCAGCTCTTCGGCGGCCTCGCGAAGCAGTTCGTGCCGGAACGCCACCTTGGCGCCGTCGTCGGTGAACACGAAGACCCGATGTTCGACCAGTTCGGCCAACGCGGCGTCCAGGGCTTCGTCGTCCATCCCGACGACGGCTGACAGCAGCATCCGCCGGATCCGCCCGGTCATCACCGAGGCCGCCTCGATCACCTTGGTGCCGCGCGGGCAGGACCGCAGCCGGGCCACCAGCGCCTCATACAGCGAGTCCGGAACCTCGACCGCAGCACCCACCTTGGCCGCGACTTCTTCGATGTAGAGCGGGATCCCGTCGCTGCGCCGGCGCACGATCGCGCGGGCTTCGGCGTCCAAGTCGGGATGCAGGGCGGCCACCAGGGTGTCGGTTTGGCCGGCGGTCAGCGCCTTGAGGTCGAACTGCACCACACCCGCGGCGGTGTTCACCGGGTCCGGGACGCGGCTGGTCAGCAGCACCAGCAACCGTCCGCAACGCTCGGCCAGCAGCATCTCGGTCAGTTCGGCGGTGTCCTCGTCGAACCAGTGCATGTCCTCGGCGACCACCAGGGTCGGGGCGCCGCGGGTCAGCGCCAGCAAGGCGTCCCGCACGCCGTCGGCGATCTGCCGGAACAGTTTCATCCCGTCGGCCGGCGCGGGCTGGTAACCGGCGGTCGGCGAAATGCCGAGCACCGGGGCCAGCAGCGGGACGGTCAGCAACGGTTCGACACCCAGCTCGGTCAGCATCGCGGTCAGCCGCTGCAGGCGCTGCGCACCGGTGTCGGCCGGCACGATGCCGCAGCGTTCCTCGAGCAGCTTGCGGACCGGGTGCAGTCCGACGTGGCTGTGCAGCGGCGAACCGCGCAGGGTCAGCACCGCGCCGCCGTCGGCACGCACCCGGGCCACGATCTCGGCGACCAGCCGGCTCTTGCCCAGACCGGCCTCACCGCGCAGCGCCACCCCCGGCGAGGTCAGGGTGCCGGCCTGGGCCTGCGCCCAGGCCGCGATCAGGTGCGCGGCCTCGGCGTCGCGTCCGACCAGCGGACCGATCGGCGAGGGCAACTGCACCGGCCGCTCGGCGAGCACCAGATAATGGTCGATCGGGTCCTGGATTCCCTTGACCCGCTGCGGATCTCGTCGCTGAAGTTGGAACCGTTCGGCGACCAGCCGGGCCATCTCCGCGGAGACCACCACGGAATCCGGCGGGGCCAGCCCGGACACCCGGGCGGCGACGTTGGCGGCCAGCCCGTACACGTCGTCCTGGCCGATGTCGAGGTACACCACACCGCGGTGCACGCCGACCCGGACCTGGATCTCGAAGCCGTACCGCCGGGCGGCCTGCGCACTGATCCGGTTCACCATCCGGACGATCTCCACCGCGGCGTGCACCGCGCGCACCGCGTCGTCCTCGTGGGCCTGCGGGTGGCCGAACACGCCGAGCAGCCCGTCGCCCTTGGTCGAACCGATGTGGCCGCCGAACCGTTCCACGATCTCGGTGACCAGAGTCTTGTAGCGGGCCACCACCGTGCGGTAGGCCTCGGGTTCCACCCGGGTGGACAACGCCGTGGAATCCACCAGGTCGGCGAAGAAGATCGTCAGCCGCCGGATCTCGCCGCGATCGGTGGGTGCGCCGAGCAGATCCTCGGCGTCGGCGTTGCCGGCGTCCTGGTCCAACACCTGCTGCGCCAGCGCGCTGGCCCCGGCTCGGTCACCGGCGTTGATCGCTCGTACCGCGCGGTCGAGCAACTCGTCGATGTAGCGGGCGTCCGGATCACTCACAGGGCAACGGACACCGGAACGTCGGTTGCGCCCTGATTCGCCGGATCGGTGACGACCCGGGTCAGCCGCACCGTCCCGACGTAGTACGCACCCAGGTACTGCGGCTCGGCGACGCTGATCCGGAATGCCGTGGCGCCGGCCGGCAGTGTGCGTCCCGGGTGGAATCTCAGCGCGGCATCCGGGATCACGCGCGTCCCGGCCAGCTGCCGGAACGGGACGGTCACGGTGATGCTGCGGGCAAATGCCGCGTCCACCGGGACCTTGATGTCGGTGCCCGCGGGCCCATCGTCCGGGGCCTGCGGTGCGCAACTGCCCATCACGTTCTGCAGATGGTTGGCCGACCCGCGCGCCACGATGTCGTAGAACCGCAGCATCGACTTGGTCCAGCCGTCCAGACCGTAACTGCCGGAGTCGATTTCGGCGGCCACCGAGCGGGCCAGGGCTTGCGCTTCGCGGACCGCGGTCTCGGTGGTCGCGGTGAACCGGTCCACGGTGTCATCGAGTCCGTTCATGGCTTGTCTCCCTTGGGAAGTTCGGCGAGCCGCTTGACGAAGGTGAACGGATCCGAAGCCAGCCGGGCACCCAGCGTCGCACCGAAGCGGCTCAGGTCGTCGGGCTCCAGAGCCCCCTTGGCCCACTTGGCGGCCAGCGCCGAGCTGTCCCGGGTCAGCGCCGCCAGGCATTCGGAAACCATGCTGACCGCCAACCCACCGGCCGTGCTGCTGGGCGAGGTCGCGGGGGGCGGTTGGCCACCAGAGCCGGTGGCTGCCCCGGTCGCGACCGGCTCGGGTGGCTCGGCCCAACCCACCGCGTCCTCCGGCGGGTTCTGCGCGCCGCCGACGATCATGTCGAGCGCGGCCTGTCCGTATCCGGACGTGCAGACCAGCAGCTTCTGCAGGAACGGTGACAGCGGATCGATGTGCACCAGCTTGGACGTGGTCACCGTGACCCCGGTCGACATTCCGGCCGACGATCCGCGGTCCACCTGGAGCCAACCGCGGTCCACCGTGATGGCGCCGTCACCGCCGCACGGAAACGGTTGGGAATCGTCGAGGTCGTACTGCACCACGGCCCGATCGGTGCCGACCGAGGCCTTGGAGTATTTCAGCGCGGTCCGCCAGGGCGGCAGCCAGCCACAACCCAGGCTGGCGTACTCCATCAACCGGCCCCACCCGTTCGGGGCCAGGCCGGCGACCGGGTCGATCCTGCAGAAGAAGTCGGCGCCGATCTTGTCCCAGTTCCGCGGGTCCAGAATGGCGATGACGTCTTCGAATTCCACGGTGTCGTCGACGAAAACGGTCTTCACCTCTACGCAGTCGATACCGGCTTCGGTGCGGACCACCCGGGCCCGGCACGGCGGCAGGGCTGCCACGGTCGGATCCAGCAAGCCGGCGCGGGCCGCCAGCGCGGCGACCTCCGGCCAATCCCGCCAGCCGTGGAACTGGTTCTGCAGCAACGCCGCCAGCAAATAACCGGTCTGATGTTCCCGCCGGATCGGCCCGGCCAGGTCCAAGACCCCGGCGATGGCCTCGTCGGTGCCGGTGGTGCGCGACAACGGCAGGTTCAGCAGCACGCCGAGCGCGAAGCTGATCCGGGACAGCACCGGTTTGGACAGGTTCTCCGCGCCGGTCAGATAGTCAAGGGCCGCATCGAGATCCGGGAACCCGGTCAAGTGGAGGTCGCGCTGCAACTGCTCGGACCAACCGGCGTGCGCCGCGAAGGTGGGCAGGTACGGTTCGGCCGCGGCTCCCACCGCGGGGTCGGCCAGGATCGCCCGATCGATCGCGACATAGATCGACAGCAACGACAGCAACGTGCTGTTGCCGTCCTGGGGCGGCATCTTGGATGAAGTCATTACCCCTCCTACCCCATATGCGCAGTTAGCATACCGTGATACCGACCTTGCGCAGGGCCGACGAGGGGAGCGAAATTGGCCGAACCCGAGCCGGTGCCCTGGCCGTTCCAGACGCATCGGGCCGCCGACCCCCGAGTGCTCAATGCGATACAAGCACAAGGTTTTCGGGCCGCCAGCGAGTTGCTGGACCGTCTGCTGGACACCCTCGGCAACGACCGCCGGGACCCGCGGTCCGGCGCCGACGACGCCGGCCGCGCCGAGCCTGATCCGGCCGGGCCCGCCGGCCCGGCCGATCCGTTCCTTCAGCTGTGGTGGGCCACCGTCGGGCGCCTGCTGCGCTCGCCGACGGCGGGTTGGCCGAGTCGCCGTGACACCGCGATATTCGCTCTGCCACAACGTGTTTGCTCGGGACGAGTGATCCTGTCCGGAGCCGATCCGGACGCCGGCGGTGCCGCCGGCTGGGCGCACGGCGAGGTGTGGGTACACAACGACGGCAGCACGGACCTGCCGGATGTGCAGTTGACCTGCAGTGAGCTGTGCGCGCACGACGGGTCCCGGATCCCGGCCGACCAGATCAGCGTGGCGCCACCGCGAATGACGTTGCCAGCACGGTCGAATCGGGCGGTCCGGATCAGCGTGCCGACCACCGGCTTTCCGCGCGGCCGCTACCACGGGACGGTGTTCGCGGTGGGCTACCCGGAGTTGTGGCTGCCCGCTCAGTTGCTCAGCTGAGCCCGCAGCCGGTCCATCGCCTGCTGGTACTGCGGCGCCCGCGGATAGTCGCCGTGGGTGTCGACGCGCGGCCGGGTTTCGGCGGTTTCGGTGATGAGTTCGTCGGCCGGCACGTCGACGCCGTTGTCGGGCCGCCGGTCGAACACCGGGAAACCCAGGTGGTCGGTGGGACGCCACAGGTTGACCCACCGCAGCCGATCTGCGGAGCTGAGCAGTTCGGCCACTGTGGCCGGCGCCTCGGCCGGTGCCGGGCGGGACGGCGGGTCATCGAAGGTGGGACAGCGCAACAACCGGGCGGATCCGGCGTCGTGCACGCCAAGTACGTTGGGGCCCAGCAGTTCCGGGAAGATCCGACCGAAATAGGCGCGCAGTTGACTGCCGTAGCTGAGCAGGCCGATCCGGCCCCGGTAGTCCTGATCCAACTGCAGCAGCACGGCCACCGCCAGCACACCGCCGAGACTGTGCGCGGCCAGCACCAGACAGTTACCCGTGGCCGGGGCCGGCCGCGCCGGACCCAACCAGGCTCGGCAGTACGCCAGCAGCGTGGGCACCACCTGCTGGGCGTAACACGGCGGCCCGAACGGGTGCGCAGCGCGCGGCAGGAAGCAGATCAGGTCCCAGACCACGCCCAGCGGGCGGCCCTGGTTCGTGCCGAGCCCCAACAGCGTCACACCCAGCAGGATCGCGGCGCCCACCCCGACCGTGGTCAGGGGCCGCAGCACCGCCGATTCGGCCCGGCCGGCGTCGTCGACGAGTGCGGCCAGCACCAGTCCGGCCAGCAGCGTCGCGGCGGCCACCGCCGCGAGCACGCCGGCGGCCGGTTCGGCGCGGTGCGCCAGTGCCGCCCGGCGGCGCGCCGCGGTCCGGCGGGCCCGGTCCTGCGGTTCGCCGGTGGGCGGTTGGGTGGTGGCATCCAGGTCCGGCTCAACCAACTGGGCGCAGCGGCGCACTCGCCCGATCACCACGGCCGCAGTCGCCGCGAGCACCAGGAACGAGACCGGCAGGATCGCCGCAAAGCTCAGATAGATCGGGGGCACCGCGTCGATCTGGCCGCCCGGATTGCCGATCCGCCCGTCGGCCAGCAAGTCTGCCGAAAGCAGCACGAACACCGTGGACAGCAGCATCGCCGCGGTCAGCGCCAGCAGCAACAGCACGCCCGGTGCCGCACCCCGCCAGGCCTCGGCGGGCTGCGGCGAGGCCAGCAGCCGCAGGCACCAGACCGCCAGCGCGAGGGCCACCAGCACGGTGGCGGCCAGTCCGGCGCGCGCCCCGATCGCGGCCGGTGCCAGCTGATCGGCCAGCACGGCCAGGCCACCGGTCGCCAACAGCAGCGCGGTCAGCAGGTAGGACGCCCGCCGGTGCGCGCGCCAGCCCAGCGCCGACACCGCGATCACGAACATCACGAACACCAGGGCGCCCGGAACCATGGACAGCCCCGCCAACCCGAGCGTCGTCGGCCGCAACGGCACCACCAGCAGCGCAGCCAGCTGGGCGCCGAACGCCGCCAGGCTGGCCCACCACACCGCCGTGACCGCACCGCGGCGCCAGTGCTGCAGCTTCGCCGGCCCCTCCGAGACCAGCGGCATCACCGCGGTCAGCGCCACGCAGGCGGTCAGCAAACCGGCGGCCACACCGACGCTGAGCCAGTAGCCAGCCGGATGCTCCGGCCGCCAGGTTTGTCCGGTCCAGACCAGGGTGAGCGCCCAACCGGCCGCGGTGTGCACCCGGGCTGCCTGCCGCGGTCCGGCGGTGATGGCCCAGAAGTTGCGGCAGCCGAGTTTGAACCGGTCGCCCACCGCGCGCGGGTCTGGGGTCTGACTGGCGGCCGCCTCGGCCGGCCGGTCCGGCAGCGCGGTCGAAGGCCGCTCACTGCGGTTGAGGATCTGCTCGGTGACCGCCAGGGCCAGGATGGCCAGGAAGGGCACCAGCGACAGCACCGCGGTGCGGTTGCCGGGGTCGTCGGCCGCGATCCGTTGCGGCGCCAAGGCCAGACCGACGGTGCTGAAGGTGGCTGCCAGCAGCAGGGTCTGGCCCAGCCCGAACAACCGGGTGAGCGCCGCGGTGCCGCGCGCCGACCGGTACCGCTGACCCGGGCCGACCAGGCGTCGGGACCAGTACGCCACGTTGGTCAAGCCGAACGGGATGATCAGCAACCACCCGGCGTTGCTGACCGCCCGCAGCCAGCTCGAGAAGTTCAGCCAGTTGCCGGTCGGCGAGGTGCGCGCCGCGCCGCCCCAGGAGAACGCCCGCACCAGGCCGGGGTTCGGACGCTGGCGGTAGAAGCCGACGTCGGCGTCGCCGCATTCGCGCTGCACGGCGTCCAGGATGGCGGCCGGCGGCGTGTTGTTGACGCCGTGGATGCGCAGCTCGAGCAGCCGCTCAGCGGCCATCGGCCCCCGCCTTGGCTCGGCGCCGCCGGTAGGCCGCCACGTGTTGCCGGTTGGCGCAGTTGCCGGTGTCGCAGAAGCGGCGGGATCGATTGCGGGACAGGTCGATCAGCACGGCCTGGCAATCCGGCGCGGCACACGTCTTGAGCCGGCGCAACTCACCGGACCGGATCAGATCGGCCAATGCCATCGCGATGTCGGCACCCATCCGCTGCGCCAACGGGTCGTGCACGGCCGCCAGGTGCAGATGCCACTGCGGCATCTCCGGGTGCCGGGTCAGCCACGGAGCCGCGCGGGTGTCGGCGAGCAGCGCATTGACCTGACCGACGGCCTGTTCCTCGTCGTCGGCCGCGGCCCACAGCCGGCCCAGCCGCGCGCGCAACCGGTGCACCGCGGCCAGTTCGGCGTCGTCGTGGTCCCGCCGGCCGGTCCAACCGAACCCGGCCAGGTAGCCATCCAGGGCCGGCTGGTCGGCCAGTTGTTCACCGTCGATCCGGTCGCTGTTGACCAGCACACAGGCGGCCCGCAAGGTGAGTTCGGTGTCATGAGTGAAATTCATTTGACCCGTGACTTCCTCCGGCTCTATCGTCGTCATGACCAAACATCATTTTACTCATGACAGCCGAGGTGTGTGCGCGTGTTGGGGTTGCTTGCCGCTCTGACCTCCGCGCTGGCGTTCGGGATGTCGGGCCCGTTCGCGCGGGCGCTGATGAACGCCGGTTGGAGCCCGACGGCGGCGGTCACCGTCCGACTGCTCACCGGAGCGCTGATCATGGTCGCGGTGGCCGGCGCACTGCGCCCGGGTTGGTGGCGGGAGGCCCGCCGGCACGCCGGCACCGTCGTGGTCTATGGCGTGGTCCCGATCGCGGGGGCCCAACTGGGCTACTACAACGCGGTCGCGCACCTGTCGGTGGGTGTCGCCCTGCTGTTGGAGTACACCGCGCCGATCCTGGTGGTCGGCTGGCTGTGGCTGACCACCCGGCGGCGGCCCACGACGCTGACCCTGACCGGGATGGCGCTGGCCGTCGGCGGCATCATGGTGGTGCTCGACGTCTTCAGCGGCGCGCAGGTCAGCGTGGTCGGCGTGCTCTGGGGCTTGGCCGCCGGGGTGTGCGCGGCGTGCTACTTCCTGATGAGCGACACCGGGCGGCGGCCGACGCCCGACGGCGACGCGCTGCACCCGATCACCTTGGCCACCGGCGGACTGGTGGTCGGTGCGGCGACGGTCGCACTGCTCGGTCTGACCGGCATGATGCCGTTGAGGTTCACTGGCGCCGACATCACCGTCGCGGGCCTGACCACATCCCCGATCGTGGCCGTGGTCGCCCTCGGCCTGATCAGCACCGCGCTGGCCTACTCGTTGGGCATCGTCGGGGTGGCGATGCTGCGGCCCAGTTTCGCGTCGCTGATCGGTCTGTCCGAGGTGCTGTTCGCCCTGCTGTGGGCCGCTCTGCTGGTCGGCGAACGGATGAGCCCGACCCAAGCGGTCGGCGCGGCCGTGGTGCTGGCCGGTTTGCTCCTGGCGCGCCGCGGCGACACCGCGGTGGCCCGGGAAGCCGGGTCGCTACCGACCCCCGCGGCCAGCGATCGCTAAGGTGTCGACTGTGAAATCCGTCACGTCTGCTCGCGTTGCCGCCCTGATCGCCGCCAGCACCGCCGCCCTGGCCGCACCCGTCCTGGCTCCGACCACCGCACACGCCGACGGCTGCCCGGACATCGAGGTGATCTTCGCCCGTGGCACCGACGAGCCGGCCGGGATCGGCCGGGTCGGCGAGTCCTTCGCCGGTGCGCTGCGCAATCAGGTCGGCGGCCGGTCGGTGAGCACCTATGCCGTCAACTATCCGGCCTCGTTCGACTTCCTGGCCGCCGCCGGCGGTGCCAACGACGCCAGCGGTCGCGTGCAGTACATGATCGACACCTGCCCCAACACCCGGCTGGTGTTGGGTGGTTACTCGCAGGGCGCTGCCGTGATCGACGTGATCGCCGCGGTGCCGGTGCCGGCCGTCGGCTTCAACGCCCCGCTGCCGCCGAATGCGCCCAACCACGTGGCCGCGATCGCGCTGTTCGGCAATCCGTCGACCAAGCTGGGCCTGCCGATCACCGTCAGCCCGGTGTGGGCGGGCCGATCCATCGACCTGTGCAACCCGGGCGACCCGATCTGCTCGGACGGCGAAAGCATGGCTGCCCACAAGAACTACGAATCCTCCGGCGCCACCCAGCAGGCCGCGGGCTTCGTGGCCGGCCTGGTCTGAGGTCGGCCGGCCCGACGTGAGCGGGGCCTCGAAATTTCTTCCCGGCCCGGCGATATGTGAGGATTGGGCACCATGAGCGACTCTCTTGCCGCGCCTCGCTGGGCGCGCATCCCAGCCGCCGTCGTCGCGGCCGCCGCAATGTTGATCGCCCCGGCCGCCCTGCCGACCGCGCCCACCACCCCGTCCGCCGCCGCCGAACCGTGCGCGGACGTCGAGCTGATCTTCGCCCGCGGCACCAGTGAACCGGCCGGGATCGGCCGGGTCGGGCAGGCGCTGGCCGACTCGCTGCAGGGCCAGCTCGGTGGCCGCACGCTGAGCACCTACGGGGTCAGCTACCCGGCCTCCTACGACTTCCTGACCGCAGCCGACGGGGCCAACGACGCCAGCAACCGGATCTCGTACCTGGCGTCACAGTGCCCGGACACCCGGGTGGTGCTGGGCGGCTACTCGCAGGGCGCCGCGGTGGTCGACATGCTGATGGGCGTGCCGCCGCTGGGCAACAGGGTCGGCTCGGTCGGCTCGTCGGCGCCGCTGGCCTCCGACCTGGCCAGCAAGGTCGCCGCGGTCGCGGTGTTCGGCAACCCGTCGACCAAGTTCGGCATCCCGGTGACCTCCGGCAAACTGGGCGGACGGTCGATCGACCTGTGCTCCGACGGTGACCCGATCTGCTCGGACGGCCGGAACCCGTTCGCGCACACCAACTACGAGTCCGGCCCGTTCCCCAGCCAGGCCGCCGGATTCATCGCCGGCCTGGTCTGACCGAGTTCGCTCACCGGCCGCCGACCGGACTCTGCGCTACCATCGCTTAGGTGGTCAAACTTACTGCTGGCCGACTTCTTCGGCGATTCGGTTGCGTCGGCGTGGTGTTCGCAGCGGTGGTTGCGGTGGCGCCGTTGGGTTTCGCGGCGCTGTCGCCCGGTTCGCTCGCGGTGGCCCAGGCCGACCCGTGTCCACAGGTCGAGGTCATCTTCGCGCGCGGCCGGGTCGAACCGTCCGGGGCCGGCACGATCGGCAACGCGTTCGTCAGCGCGTTGCGCTCGCGGGTGAATCAGAACATCAACCTGTACGCCGTGCGCTATCCGGCCAACACCGAAGTCGACATCGGCGCCAACGACATGAGTCGGCGCATCCAGCACATGGTCAACACCTGCCCGCAGACCCGGTTGGTGATCGGCGGGTACTCGCTGGGCGCCGCGGTCGCCGATGTGGTGCTGGCGGTCCCGATCGCCGCGATGGGCTTCAAGAACCCGCTACCGCCCGGCACCGACCAACACATCGCGGCGGTCGCATTGTTCGGCAACGGCGTCGCCTGGGTCGGCCCGATCAGCACGTTCAGCCCGGTCTACGCCGACCGCACCATCGAGCTGTGCCACGGCGCCGACCCGATCTGCAACCCGGCCGACCCGAAAACCTGGCGCAACAACTGGCCGGATCACTTGGCCAGCGCCTACGTGGACGCCGGACTGGTCAACCAGGCAGCCGATTTCGTGGCCGGCAGGCTGAACGGCTAGCTACTGTCCGTCGGCGCTGCCGGTGAGCTCTGAACTGCTGCGCAGATCGCGGGTCACCGTGGTGCGCGCCGACAGTTGGTCGTCGGGCGGATAGTCCACCTGCACCAGGGTCAGTCCGCGCGCCGGCGCGGCCGCGAAATCACTCGACCTACTGGTTTCGCCGAGCAGGGCTGCGGCCCAATCGATTCCACGCCGCCCCTGCCCCACCGCCAACATGGCCCCGACCAGCGAGCGCACCATGTTCCAGCAGAAGGCGTCCGCGGTGATATGGGCGGTCAGGTACTGTCCGCGCGCACCGTGACGCTCCCAGTCCAGCCGTTGCAGCTCGCGGATCGTGGTGCCGCCGGGCCGGTGTCGGCAGAACGCGGCGAAATCGTGCAGTCCCACCAACTCTCGGGAAGCTGCCGTCATCGCATCGAGATCGAGCGGACGCGGCCACGGCGTCACGAAGCGGGCTTCGGCCGGTTCGACACCGTAGGGCGCCAAGCCCAACCGGTAGGTGTAGTGCCGCCGCAGTGCCGAGAACCTGGCGTCGAAACCGGCCGGGGCGCGCACGATGTCACGCACCCGGACGTCGAGCGGCAGCATCCGGGCCAGTCGGCGCACCAGCGGGGTGAACTCGGCCTCGCCGGGTCGGGTGCTGCGCGGATAGGCGTGCGACAGCGCGTCGACCGGGATGTCGACGTGCGCGACCTGACCGGTGGCGTGCACACCGGTGTCGGTGCGGCCGGCGGTGCGGGTCACGACCGGCACGCGGAACACCGTGGTCAGCGCCGCGTCGATCACCCCGGCCACCGTGCGCTGACCGGCCTGGGTGGCCCAGCCGGCGAAATCGGTTCCGTCGTAAGCGATGTCGAGGCGCAAACGAACGTGCCCGCCACCGGTGTCGATGGCGGGCACGGTCGTCACGTCGGTGCTACTTGGCAGCGTCGTCCTCGGCCGGAGCCTCGGTCGGGGCCTCGGTCGGGGCCTCGGTGGCCTCCTCGGCAACAGCCTCGGTGGCCTCGTCGGCCGCGGGGCCCTCGGTGGCCTCAGGCTCGACAGCGGCCTGCGGCGCGGCGGCAGCCGCCACCTTCTGCGCGGCGTCCGCGCGACGAGCGCGCTCGGCTTCCGAGGTCACGGTCTTCTCCCGGACCAGCTCGATGACCGCCATCGGGGCGTTGTCGCCCTTGCGGTTCTCGACCTTGATGATCCGGGTGTAGCCACCGTTGCGGTCGGCGTAGAACGGCCCGATCTCGGCGAACAAGGTGTGCACCACATCCTTGTCGCGGATCTTCTTGAGCACCTCACGCCGGTTGTGCAGCGTGCCCTTCTTGGCGTGGGTGATCAGCTTCTCCGCGTACGGCCGCAGCGCCCGTGCCTTGGTTTCGGTGGTCTTGATCCGGCCGTGCTCGAACAGCGAGGTGGCCAGGTTGGCCAGCAGCGCCTTCTGGTGAGCGGAGCCACCGCCGAGGCGAGGACCCTTGGTGGGCTTGGGCATTGCGACTATCTCCTAAATGGGGCCGGCCCCCGTACCAGGTAGGGCCGGGACGGTTTCGTTAAAGCTGCTCGGTCTCGGCGTAGTCCTGGTTTTCGTCCAGGTCGTAGCCGGCGTCGCTGTTCCAGGTGCCGGTGGCGACGTCGTAGCCGGCAACCTCGGACGGATCGAAAGTGGCCGGAGAGTCCTTGAGCGACAGACCCAGCTGATGCAGCTTGATCTTCACCTCGTCGATGGACTTCTGGCCGAAGTTACGGATGTCCAGCAGGTCGGACTCCGTGCGGGCCACCAGCTCGCCCACGGTGTGCACACCCTCACGCTTGAGGCAGTTGTACGAGCGGACAGTCAGGTCCAGGTCGTCGATCGGCAGCGCGAAGCTGGCGATGTGGTCGGCCTCGGCCGGCGACGGTCCGATCTCGATGCCCTCGGCCTCGACGTTGAGTTCCCGTGCCAGACCGAACAATTCGACCAGGGTCTTACCGGCCGACGCCAGCGCATCACGCGGGCTGATGGAGTTCTTGGTCTCGACGTCCAGGATCAGCTTGTCGAAGTCGGTGCGCTGCTCGACGCGGGTGGCCTCCACCTTGTAGGTCACCTTGAGCACCGGCGAGTAGATGGAATCGACCGGGATCCGGCCGATCTCAGCACCGGAAGCCTTGTTCTGCACGGCCGGGACGTAGCCGCGGCCGCGCTCGACGACGAGCTCGACCTCCAGCTTGCCCTTGTCGTTCAGGGTGGCGATGTGCATGTCCGGGTTGTGCACCGTGACGCCGGCCGGCGGCACGATGTCGCCCGCGGTGACGTCACCGGGCCCCTGCTTGCGCAGGTACATGGTGACCGGCTCGTCCTCCTCGGAGGACACCACCAGGCTCTTGAGGTTCAAGATGATGTCGGTGACGTCTTCCTTGACGCCCGGCACCGTGGTGAACTCGTGCAGCACACCGTCGATGCGGATGCTGGTGACCGCTGCGCCCGGGATGGACGACAGCAGCGTGCGCCGCAGCGAATTGCCCAGGGTGTAGCCGAAACCCGGCTCCAGCGGTTCGATGACGAACTGCGACCGGTCCTCGGCGATGACCTCTTCGGACAGGGTGGGACGCTGAGAAATCAGCATGTTTTTCCTTCTCCTTCTCGGCACCCGCTATTTGATGCCGTCGGGGGTACTCGGCGGGCCTCGGAAATTGAGGCCCCCGAGGGTTTACTTCGAGTAGAGCTCGACGATCAGCTGTTCGGACAGCGGCACGTCGATCTGCGCGCGCTCGGGCAGCTGGTGCACCAGGATGCGCTGACGCTCGCCGACGACCTGCAGCCAGGACGGGATCGGGCGCTCACCGGCGGTCTCCCGCGCGATGATGAACGGATCGGTGTTCAGCGACTTCTCCCGGATGTCGATGATGTCGTACTGCGACACCCGGTAGCTGGGCACGTCGACCTTGACACCGTTGACGGTGAAGTGGCCGTGGCTGACCAGCTGACGCGCCATCCGGCGGGTGCGGGCCAGGCCGGCCCGGTACACCACGTTGTCCAGCCGGCTCTCCAGGATGCGCAGCAGCTCCTCACCGGTCTTGCCGCCACGACGCACGGCTTCCTGGTAGTAGCGACGGAACTGCTTCTCCATCACGCCGTAGGTGAAGCGAGCCTTCTGCTTCTCCTGCAGCTGCAAACGGTATTCGCTCTCCTTGATCCGCGCGCGGCCGTGCTGACCGGGCGGGTAGGGGCGCTTCTCGAAGGATTGGTCACCACCGACCAGGTCGACGCCAAGACGACGCGACTTGCGGGTGACGGGTCCGGTGTAACGAGCCATGAGTTGTTTCTCCCTATGCCTGTCTCAACCGCGCCTAGACCCGACGCCGCTTCGGCGGCCGGCAGCCGTTGTGCGGCTGCGGGGTGACGTCGGAAATGGCGCCCACCTCGAGGCCGGCGGCCTGCAGCGAGCGGATCGCGGTCTCACGACCGGAGCCGGGGCCCTTGACGAAGACGTCGACCTTCTTGACGCCGTGCTCCTGAGCCTTGCGGGCCGCGTTCTCGGCGGCCAGCTGCGCGGCGAACGGGGTCGACTTACGCGAGCCCTTGAAGCCGACGTGTCCTGACGACGCCCAGGCAATGACGTTGCCCTGCGGATCGGTGATCGACACGATGGTGTTGTTGAACGTGCTCTTGATGTGAGCGGCGCCGTGCGGAACGTTCTTCTTCTCCCGACGACGGGTGGTCTTGCCGCCGCGGCCGGTGCCCTTCTTTGCAGTTGCCATCAGGTGTTACCTGGCCTTCTTCTTGCCGGCGATGGTGCGCTTGGGGCCCTTGCGGGTACGCGCATTGGTCTTGGTCCGCTGACCGCGCACCGGCAGGCCACGGCGGTGCCGCAGGCCCTGGTAGCAGCCGATCTCGATCTTGCGGCGGATGTCGGCCTGCACCTCGCGGCGCAGGTCACCCTCAACCTTGAGGTTGCCTTCGATGTAGTCACGCAGGATGGTCACCTGATCGTCGGTCAGGTCCTTGGTCCGCAGTTCCTTGTCGATGCCGGTCGCGGCGAGGATTTCGTTGGAGCGGGTACGGCCGATGCCGTAGATGTAAGTCAGGGCGATCTCCATACGCTTGTCGCGCGGGAGGTCGACGCCCACTAGACGTGCCACAGTGGTGTGTTTCCTTCTTCTTTGCGGAGGTGTCGCTCCCAGTCCGTTCCCGCTGTGTACGGGGACCGGCCTCCGAACCGGACGTGCTGAGCGGCCAATCCGCTCAGTGGTACTAGGAGTTCTGCATTCAATTGTGCGTAGTCAGCTGACTGCGGATCTTGGCTAGATCCTCAGCCCTGGCGCTGCTTGTGCCGGGGATCCGAGCAGATCACCATGACCCGCCCATGCCGGCGGATCACCCTGCACTTGTCGCAGATCGGCTTGACGCTCGGGTTCACCTTCACGGCTGTTCGATCCTTCTCGTTCTCTGGTTGGAAGTGCTGTGCGCTTCGGGCGGTCTACTTGTAGCGGTACACGATGCGGCCGCGGGACAGGTCGTACGGTGAAAGCTCCACCACGACGCGGTCCTCCGGGAGGATGCGGATGTAGTGCTGCCGCATCTTGCCGCTGATGTGCGCGAGCACCTTGTGTCCGTTCTCCAGCTCAATGCGGAACATCGCATTGGGCAGGGGCTCGACCACGCGGCCCTCGACCTCGATGGCACCGTCTTTCTTGGCCATGTCTTGTTGGCGATCCTCTTGGTGTTGGTTTCGTGTCTTGTCAGTCGGTTTCGTAACTCATATGTGTGCTGCTTGCGCCCGTACTCGGCGCAGCCTGCGCTCCGACTACCAAGAACGTGAGATCCTCGCTGGAAAGTTCCAGTGACGTCAGAAAGCACGCAAGAGTCGGCGCGTTGACCGCACCATTGGTCTACGATACCCGCTCGGCTGTCCACCACCAAAATTGTGGTCAGCCCGGCCCCCACCGGGATGCGAAGATCGTTGCGGAGAGCATTTCACACTCGCAGGAGGTGCCGTGACGGCCGTCTACATCGCCGCCTTCGTCGTCGGCGCCATCGCGATCGCGGCCACCGTGCTGCTGAGCGACCTCGAGCTCGGCGGTGACCACGACGGGCTGCCGTTCCTGAGTTTGACCGCGCTGTCGGCCGGGCTGCTGGGCGCCGGCACCGGCGGCCTGATCGCCACCTGGTCGGGGCTGGCCGCCGTCGGCGCCGGCGTGGTCGCGGCGATCTCCGGCGCGTTGATGTTGCTGGCCTTCCAGGGTGTGCTGCTGCCCTACCTGCGCCGGCAGCAGGCCAACTCGCAGCGCGGCCGCACCTCCTACATCGGCTTGCTGGGCAGCGTGACCCTCGAGGTCCCGGCCGACGGCTGGGGCGAAGTCGCCTTCGTCGACGGCGAGGGCAACCGGGTCCGGGCCAAGGCGGTCACCGCCGAAACCACCACGTTGACCAAATCGACCCCGATCTACATCGCCGATGTCGACGACGAGTACGTGCACGTCGTCGCTGTTCCCGGCGCCACCGAAGAAAGGCACTGAAACCGATGTCACTGCTGTCCATCCTGGTGATCGCGGTCGTCGCGGCGCTGCTGCTGTTCGTCGCGCTGCCGATGATCTACGTGAAGAACTACATCAAGGTGCCGCCCAACGAGGTCGCGGTGTTCACCGGGCGCGGCACGCCCAAGGTGGTGCGCGGCGGCGCCCGGTTCCGGATGCCGGGCATCGAACGGGTCGACATCATGAGCCTGGAACCGTTCAACGTCAGCATCAACCTGCAGAATGCGCTGAGCAACAACGGCGTGCCGGTCAACGTCGAGGCGGTCGGGTTGGTCCGGATCGGTTCGGCCGACGAGGCCGTGCAAACCGCGGTGCAGCGCTTCTTGACCTCCGACCTCAATGAACTGCAGCGGCAGATCAACGAGATCCTGGCCGGCAGCCTGCGCGGTATCACCGCGACCATGACCGTCGAGGACCTCAACTCCAACCGCGACACCCTGGCCCGCAGCGTGGTCGAGGAGGCCGGCGCCGACCTGGCCCGGATCGGCATGGAGGTCGACGTGCTC
This sequence comes from Mycobacterium sp. NGS45, assembly GCF_059812645.1. Taxonomy (NCBI): domain Bacteria; kingdom Bacillati; phylum Actinomycetota; class Actinomycetes; order Mycobacteriales; family Mycobacteriaceae; genus Mycobacterium; species Mycobacterium sp. NGS45. The sequence goes on from NZ_JCALDB010000009.1 coordinate 112,792, forward strand.
AAGATCGCCGGGATCTCCGACCGCAACGGCTACCTGGAGTCGCTGGGTCAGCGGCGGATCGCCGAGGTCAAGCGGGACGCCGCGGTCGGCACCGCCGAGGCCGAGCGGGACGCCCAGATCCAGTCCGCCAAGGCTCGCCAGGAAGGTTCGGTGGCCCAGGCCGAGGCCGACACCGCCATTGCCTCGGCCAACCAGAAGCGCGATGTCGAGCTGGCCCGCCTGCGGGCGCAGACCGAGGCCGAGAACGCCCAGGCCGACCAGGCCGGCCCGCTGGCCAACGCCCGCGCGCAGAAGGACGTCGGCATCGCTACCGAGCAGGCCGAGGCGGCCCGGGTGCAGGCCCGCATCGAGGTGGAACAGCGGCGCAGCGAGCAGGCCCAGGCCGCGCTGCAAGCCGACGTGATCGCACCGGCCGAAGCGCAGCGCCAGGCCGATATCGCCCGCGCCGAAGGGCAGCGTCAGTCCTCGATCCTGGCCGCCGAGGCGACGGCCGAGACCGAGCGGCGCGAGGGCCAGGCGAGGGCCGATGCCCGCAAGGCCGCCGCCGACGCGCTGCGGGTCGAGAAACAGGCCGAGGCCGACGCGCTGCAGGCCAAACTGGTCGCCGAAGCCGCCGGAAAGAAGGAACTCGCCGAAGCGCTGCGCGTCGAGCAGCAGGCCGAGGCGGCGGGTATCGAAGCCAAGCTGCTGGCCGAGGCCAACGGCAAGAAGGAGATCGCCGCCGCCCTCAACAGTTACACCGCCGATGCGGCCAGGCTGCTGATGCTGCCCGACGTACTGGCCTCGGTGGTGCAGGCCACCCAGGCGGCGGCGGCACCGCTTTCCTCGATCGACCGGCTGTCCATCATCGGCGGATCCTCCGATACCCAGAATGCCGTCGGTGGTCTGCTCGGGGTCAGCCCGCTGGCCGTCGCGCAGATCGTCGAGGCGCTCAAGTCGTCGGGCATCGACCTCGCCGAACTGCTCAACCGCACACCGGAGCCGCCGTCAGGGGACTGACTCGCCAGTCGGATCACGGAACCGGCGCCGACCGCTGGACACGGCGGCGTGAGCGCTCGGCTGCGTCCGAGTCGCCTCATAGCCCGTGGTGAGCCAGTACACGGCCCGATCGAGGGTCGGGAGGATGTCGGTGACGGCGATTTCTCCTGCGGCGAACCGGCCCAGCAGCCCGTAGACGACGCTGGAGATGATGGCATCGAGGTTGGCGATGAATTCATCGTCGACATCGTTGAGCAGTTCCAGGCCCGCGGGCGCCACGATGTCCAGACCATGGCGAAAAAGCTTCTGCCCGTTGGGCGCTGACCGCACCCGAAAAAAGGCGGTCAGCATTGCGGGGTGCTGCTCCCACGGCTCGAAGATCGTCCGGAACAATTCCGTGAGCGCGGTGTAGAGGGACGTCCCGGGCTGGCGAGGATGCGCGACGACACTGGCGTACCGGTGTCGTTCCACCCACATTTGCAGTGCCGCGAAGATCAGGTCATCCCTGGTGGGATAGCGCTTATAGATCGTCGACAGCGAGGTGCGGGCGCGGCGAGCCACTCCGCGCAGTTGAACCGCGTCGTATCCCTCGGTTTCGAGAATCTCTACGACGACGCCCAGTAGCGGATCGCCGCTCGGATCGGAATCTCGGCGTGCCGCGTCTGCCCTGTCACTGGTCACGTACCGCCCCTTGTCGCCAATCGGGTAACTCAGTTACTCTAACCCGCGTAACGCAGTTACTCTGATCACCCGGCCGCGGTCGATGTGGCCCACACAACGAAGCGAGGAACGATGGGTTCTTTGGACGGCAAGGTGGCATTTATCACGGGCGTGGCCCGCGGACAGGGGCGCAGCCATGCGTTGCGCCTGTCCGCCGACGGCGCACACATCATCGGGGTGGACATCTGCGCCGATATCGAGTCCAACGGCTACCCGATGGCCAGTCGGGCGGAACTGGACGAGACCGTCTCTCTGGTCGAAGCCCAAGGCGGCAAGATCGTGGCCTCGGTGGCCGACGTCCGGGATTTCCACGCCCTGCAGGCCGCGGTGGACGCCGGAGTCGAGCAGTTCGGCCGCCTCGACATCGTCTTGGCGAACGCCGGCATTGCCACCATGGCATTCCGCGAGTTGACCATCGACGAAGAACTTGCGATGTGGAACGACGTCATCGGCATCAATCTGACCGGGTCCTTGCACACCGCCAAAGCGACGATCCCGCACTTGATCGCCGGACAGCGCGGCGGGTCCATCGTGTTGACCAGCTCGACCGCCGGGCTGAAGGGCTTCGGTGGCCAGCAGGCCGGCGGCCTCGGCTACGCGGCATCCAAGCACGGCATCGTCGGCCTGATGCGGACCCTGGCCAATGCGCTTGCGCCACACAGTATTCGAGTCAACACCGTGCACCCGACCGCGGTGAACACCATGATGGCGGTCAACCCGGCAATGACCGCCTTCCTGGAGAACTACCCCGACGGGGGACCGCATCTGCAGAACCCGATGCCGGTCGGATTGCTCGAGCCCGAGGACATCAGCGCCACGATTGCCTACCTGGTCTCCGACGAAGCCAAGTACGTCACCGGGGTGGCTCTCCCGGTCGACGCCGGCTTCTGCAACAAGCTGTGAGCACCGTAACCGGGCGCGCCGCCGGAAAGAAGGTGCTGATCACCGGCGCCGCGCGGGGTATGGGCCGCAGCCACGCCACCCGCCTCGCCGAAGAGGGCGCCGATCTCATCCTGGTCGATATCTGCCAGTCGCTGCCCGAGCTCGAATATCCGCTCGCCACCCCCGAGGAGCTTCGGGAGACCGCGCGGCTCGTCGAGCAGCACGGGCGGCGCGCGGTGGTCCACATCGTCGACGTCCGGGATGCCGAGGCGCTGACCGCCGCGGTCGACGACGGTGTCGCCCAATTGGGCGGACTGGATGCCTCGGTCGCCAATGCGGGCGTCCTGACTGCCGGGACGTGGGATACCACCACTTCCGAGCAGTGGCGCACCGTTGTCGACGTGAACTTGATCGGGACGTGGAACACCTGCGCGGCCGCGCTGCCACACCTGGTGGACCGGGGCGGCAGCCTGATCAACATCAGCTCGGCGGCCGGAATCAAGGGTTCGCCGCTGCACCTGCCCTACACCGCCGCCAAACACGGAGTCGTGGGGCTGACCCGTTCGCTGGCCAATGAGCTTGCCGCGGTGGGAGTTCGAGCCAACACCGTACATCCGACCGGAGTGGAGACCGGGATGCAGCCCGCTTCACTGCACAGCCTGTTGCGGGAGAAGCGGCCCGATCTGGCACCGATCTTCGCCAATGCCTTGCCGATCGTGATGGCCGAGGCCATCGACATCAGCAACGCGGTGCTGTTCTTGGTGTCCGACGAATCCCGCTACGTCACCGGGCTGGAGTTCAAAGTCGACGCCGGCGTCACCATTCGGTGAACAGGAAAGGAAACGAAATGACCACACTGGATTCCGCGGCGGTCGAGCGCGGCAGGCGCGCCTTCGCCGACATCATGACCATCCCGGCACCGCAAGACTCCACCCCCGCCGATGACCACCTGCTGGACTTCGTATTCGCCGACGTGTGGCAGCGCCCCGGGCTGACTCGGCGGGAACGCCGATTCATCACCCTGCCCTGCGTTGCCGACGCCGACGCCGAAGGACCGCTGCGCGATCACGTGTATGCGGCGTTGAACAGTGGCGACGTCTCGATCGTGGAAATGCAGGAAACCGTGCTGCATTTCGCCGTGTACGCCGGGTGGCCGAAGGCCTCCCGCTTCAACATGGTGGTCGACCAGGAGTGGGAGCGGATCCATAAGGAGCGTGGGTTACCCGTCCCCGCGGCCGAGAAGCTGCTGCCGCTGACCACCCCCAGCGACCCCGAGGAACGTCTGGCCGTGGGAGCCGAAGCCTTCAAGGACATCAACTGCCTGCCATACGCACCCAACCGGGACAATCCTTTCCAGGGTGCCGGCATCCTGAATTTCGTCTTCGGTGAGATGTGGCTGCGTCCGGGGCTGGGCACCAAGGAACGCCGACTGGTCACGGTGCCCTGCGTGGCATTTCAGGACGCCCCCTATCCGATCATCAGCCACGTGTATGCGGCGCTGAAGAGCCGCAATGTGTCATTCGACGAAATGGACGAATTGACACTGCATTTCGCCGCTTACTACGGCTGGCCCAAGGCCGCGCACCTCAGCCAGGTAGTCGCCGAGCAGAAGCAACGTGTCACCGCGGAATGGGCCGCAGAAGACGGCCAGGCCTCGTGATGGCCACCGGCACCGAGCTACCGGCCGCCGACGAAACGGTCGGACTGCTGATCGGGGATGAGCGGGTCGACAACACCGAGACACTCCACGCGCATATCTACCCGGCCACCGGCCGACCCAACGCGACCGTTGCGCTGGCCGGGGCCCCCGAGATAGACCGCGCGGTCACTGCCGCCCGGGCGGCCCAGCGTGAATGGATCGCGCTGACCGTCGATCGGCGCCGCGATATCTTGATCGACCTGGCCGACCTCGTCCACGAGAATCTCGACGCCCTCACCGAACTCAACGTGCACGACTACGCGGTGCCGGTGTCCTTCGCCGGCACCGCCCATCTGCTCGAACGGTTTCTGCGCCATTTCGCCGGGTATGCCGACAAACCGCACGGGGTGAGTTCACCGGTCAGCAATTCGCACGACATCAACCTCATCGAGCGCGAACCCTACGGCGTGGTCGGCATCATCGCCCCGTGGAACGGCTCGCTGGTGGTGGCGGCGTCATGCATCGCACCGGCACTGGCCGCAGGCAACGCCGTGGTGTTCAAGCCGTCGGAGCTGGCTCCGCTTGCCGCGCTGCGTTTCGGTGAGCTCTGCTTGGAAGCCGGACTGCCGCCGGGATTGGTGAACATCGTGCCGGCCGGCGCCGCAGGCGGCGACCTGCTGGTGCGGCACCCCGGTATCCGCAAGATCCACTTCACCGGTGGCGGCGCCACCGCCCGAACGGTGCTGAAAGCCGCCGCGGAGAACCTCACTCCGGTGGTCACCGAACTGGGCGGCAAGTCGGCCAACCTCATCTTCGCCGATGCCGACCTGGACACCGCGGCCAAACTGTCGGCGCACCAGGGCCCGCTGATGCAGGCCGGGCAGAGCTGCGCGTGTGCCAGCCGAATCCTGGTGCACGACTCGGTGTACGACGCGTTCGCCGAGAAGTTTCTCGCCGTGATCGGTGCGGCACCGGTGGGCGATCCGTTCGATCCCACGGTCTACGTCGGCCCGGTGATCAGCGATGCCGCCGCCAACCGAATCCTCAACACGATCGACGAGGCGGCCAGCACCGGTGCCGGCACACTGCTCACCGGCGGTGAGCGTATTCCCGGCGTACGCATCGGCGGCGAGCTCGCCGAGGGCTACTTCATCGCCCCGACCGTCTTCGGTGAGGTCGACAACGCCTCGCCACTGGCGCAAATCGAGACGTTCGGCCCGGTGGTCTCGCTGATCAGGTTCACCGAGGAGGCCGACGCGGTGCGTACGGCCAACGACACCCGCTACGGCCTGAACGCGTTCATCCATACCCGGGACCTGTCCCGCGCACACCGCGTCTCGAGGCAACTCGAAGCCGGATCGGTATGGATCAACCAGTTCAGCCAGATCTCGCCGCAGGGCCCGTACGGCGGCTACAAGCAGAGCGGGTCGGGCCGGACCGGCGGCCTCGACGGATTGCACGAGTTCCAGCAGATCAAGAACATCCGAATCGCGACAAGCTGAGGCACCGAAGATGATCGAACGCTGCCGAGCAGCGCTCTTCCATCCCGAACTCCGCTGGTATGCGCGGTTTCTCCCGCGCACGATGGTGACGCCCTGGACGGTCCGGATATTTCGCTCCGTCCCGAGGCCGAAGCGGCGCCGCAGTCCGCCCGGCGTGGAAACCGTCACGCTGAACACGGGTGTCCGGCTGCGTGTTCAACGACCGGCGGGATCGCTTTCCGGGCCCGGCCTGTTGTGGATACACGGCGGCGGGTACCTGCTCGGCGAGGCGGCCCTCGACGACGCGGTATGCCGGCGACTGGTCGACGAAGTCGGTGCCACCGTTGCTGCCGTCGACTACCGGTTGGCACCGGATCACCCGTACCCGAAACCCCTGAACGACTGCTACGACGCGCTGGTATGGCTGGCCGGCCAAGCCGGGGTCGATCCGGCCCGGCTGGCGGTTGCCGGCGCCAGCGCCGGTGGCGGTCTCGCCGCGGCCCTGGCTCTGCTCGCCCGCGATCGAAGCGAAATCAACCTGGCGGCACAGGTTCTGGTGTATCCGATGCTCGATGACCGGACCGGATCGCGGCACGATCCGAATGCCCGCCACCGCCGGATGTGGAACAACTCCAGCAACGATCTCGGCTGGTCGGCCTACCTGGGGAATGCCGACGCGGATGTCGCCGTGCCCGCCCGCCGAAGCGACCTCGCCGGACTGCCGCCGACTTGGCTCGGAGTCGGGTCGCTGGACATCTTGCGCGACGAGTCGATCGCCTATGCCAGCCGGCTCGAATCCAGCGGCGTGCCCTGCCACCTGGAGGTGGTTACCGGGGCATTCCACGGGTTCGATGCGGTGGCCCCGAAAACAGCGGTCGCCCAGCAGTTTCTCGCCAGCCAATACCAGATGCTCCGGACCACCTTGGCAGTCCAAACGAGTTAGGACCGGCCGTCCACGATGACACCCGCTGCGGCCTCCAATGGTTTGACCACACAGGTGAAATCGGACTCGGGGCCCTGGTCGCTCAGCACGTTCTCCCACACCTCGACGACGGACGAGGCCAACTTCGTGGGCAATCCCAGGCTCTGCGCTTCACTCAGGTAGAGCCGGAGATCTTTCACCATGAGACCGGTGGCAAATCCATAGTCGAAGGTCCGTGGCAGCACCGCCCGGGGAAACTTGTCCCGGCTGGCATGCGTTGCTCCCGAACCCGCGTTGAGCACGTCGATCATCACCGATGGATCCAGCCCGGCCTTGACGCCCATCACCATCACCTCTGCCGTGGCCGCCAAACTGGCTGCCGCCATGAGGTTGTTGACCAACTTCATGGTCTGGGCGGACCCCGGCTCGTCTCCGAGATAGAACGACCGGCCCAGTGTCTCGAGAATCGGTGCGACAGTGTTGAATTCGGCCAGCTCCCCCGAAACCATCAGTGCCAGCGAGCCATTCGCCGCCCCGTGTACCCCACCGCTGACCGGGCTGTCGAGCGCGGCGACACCGCGACGTGCCAATTCGGCGTGGTTGCGCCGAGCGGCTTGACTCCCGATCGTGGAAAGCTCCACCAATCGCCGAATCGAGGCCCCACCGGCCAGCGACTTGGCCACCTGCACCGAGACAGCCGGGGTGGGCAAGCTGCTCAGAACGGTCTCGGCGGTGTTGGCAACCTCGACCGCCGAACTGGCGGCTCGGGCCCCGTGGGCCGTGGCACGCTCGACCGCGGCGTCGTCGGTGTCGAATACCAGCAGCCGATGTCCGGCCCCGAGGAGCCGCCGCGCCATCGGCAGGCCCATGTTGCCAAGCCCGACGAACCCGATGGTCACGGCCTCACTCCCGATCGAGTTCGTCGAAGAGCTGCTTGGCAATTCGGAAACTGTCCACCGCCGCTGGAACTCCCGCGTAAACAGCGACCTGCAGGAAGATCTCGCAGATCTCCTCGCGGGTCACACCATTGGTCAGCGCGCCGCGAATGTGGGTGCGTAACTCGTTGGGGCGGTTGAGGATGGGAATCATTGCCAGGTTGAGCATGCTGCGGGTTCTCAGCGGTAACCCTTCGCGGCCCCACACCGCGCCCCAGCAGTACTGCGTCACCAAATCCTGCAGGGGCGCGGTGAACTCGTCCGCGCCAGTTGCCTGCGCAACATGGGAATTCGCCGAGTACGGCGGCCCGGATATCTCGCCCCTTGGCGTACAACTCGTGGTCCACCGTGCCTCCCGGCGAGCTCGAATGCAACACCCGGAGAACTACAGCTGCGCGTAGACCGTCTTGGTCTGAAGATACGATTCGATGCCGGCCCGGCCCCACTCGTAGCCCCAACCGGATTGCTTGTACCCTCCGAACGGCATCGAGTGGTCGAACACCATCTGGCAGTTCAGCGTGACGGTGCCCGACTCCAACCGCTTGGCGAGCCGGTGTGCCCGGCTGATGTCCTTGGTCCATACCGTGGCGGCCAGACCATAATCGGAGTTGTTGGCCAGCGCGACGACTTCGTCGTCGTCGTCGAACGGGATCACCGGAACCACCGGGCCGAAGATCTCCTGCTGGAACAGTCGCATCTCGGCGCCGACATCGGTCAGCACGGTCGGATGGACGAAGTACCCGGGCCGATCCAGCCGGTGACCACCCGCGACCACCTCGACACCGTCCTTCTTGCCCTCGTCGATGAAACCGACCACCCGGTTGAGCTGCTTCTGGTTGATCAGCGGCCCGATCAACACGTCGTCCTCGCCCGGACCGCCCAACTTGACCGAATTGGCAATCGTGGCGATGCCCTCGAGCACCCGCTCGTAGACATTGCGGTGCACGAAGATTCGCGACCCGCAGATGCAGCCCTGCCCGGAGTGGATGAAGATGCCCATGGCGGCCATCATGATCGCCGTGTCCAGGTCGGCGTCGTCGTAGATCAGCACCGGTGATTTTCCACCGAGCTCCAGCGAAACCCGCTTGAGGTTGCCGGCGGCGGCCTGCACGATGCGCTTGCCCACCTCGGTCGATCCGGTGAACGCCACCTTCTCGACGTCGGGGTGCTCGGTGATTGCCGCACCTACGGTGTGGCCGTAGCCGGTAACGAGGTTCACGACACCGTCCGGCACGCCGGCCTGCGTCAGGATGTTGTTCAGCAGTACCGCCGAAAGTGGGGTGTCCTCGGCGGGTTTGACCACGGTGCTGCAGCCTGCGGCGAGCGCGGGTGCCAACTTGGTACACGCGTTGAAGACCGGGCCGTTCCACGGGAAGATCAGACCCACCACGCCGTAGGGCTCTTTGAGGGTGTAGCCGTGCATATTCGAGAAGGCGCCCGCGATTCCGCCGGTTTGCTGCACATCGTGAGCAATGCCGTTGAGCTTGGTGGCCCAGCCGGCGAAGTACCGAAACGACTCCGCACTGGTGCCCATGATCATCCGGGCCTGCGAATAGGGCATGCCGGTGTCGAACGAGTCGAGTTCGGCCAGCAGGTCGGCGTTCTCGTCGATCAGATCCGCCGCTCGCCACAACACCTTGGCGCGTTCATTGCCGGGAGTGTTGTGCCAGACACCGGACTCGAAACTGGCCTTGGCGCGGGCCACCGCGTCGTTGACGGCTTCGACTCCCCCGTCGGTGAACTCCCCGACCTGCTCCTCGGTCGCCGGGTTGATCAAGGGAATCTGCTCGCCGGTACCCGGCCGCTGCCGGAGCTCCTCGAGCACTGCCTGCACTGTCATGGTGGGTCTCCTAGTCGTGGGGACGGCCGCTACGAGGCCGGGTCGAATTCGATGTGCAGGCCAGTCAGACCACGCAACAGGAAAGTAGCCTCGTAGGTGTACTTCCGATCGCCGATCCGGCCGTGCACCGATTCGTCGAGCCTGATGTCCCGCATCCGATCGAGCAGCCTGCGGACGGTCACCTGACCCTCGACGCGGGCCAGCGGTGCACCCGCGCAGGTGTGGATTCCGCGGCCGAAGGCAATGTGCTCGCGCACGTTCTTGCGGTTCGGGTCGAACTGGTGCGGATTCTCGAACTTGCGCGGATCGCGGTTGGCCGCACCGAGGCACAGCATCACGATGGTGCCGGCGGGCATATGCACGCCGCCGAGTTCGGTCGTCTTGCGGACCAATCGGAAGTCCACCTTGGTGGGTGCGTGCATGCGCAGCGCCTCTTCGATGAAGGTCGGAATCCGGTCCGGGTGTTCCCGTAGCTGTTGCTGGAACTCGGGATAATCCGCGAGCGTTTGCACCGACGCGGCCAGCAGCTTGGTCACCGTCTCCTGCCCGGCGGCGAACAGGAAAGTGGCCGGCTTGACGACCTCGATCAGTTCCGGTGTCGACCCGTCGGGGTAGGTGGCAGTGGCCATCCCGGACAGCACGTCGTCCTGCGGATTGCGGCGCCGCTCGGTGAGGTAACCGAGGAACTTATCGTCCAGGTACTGCAGCGGGTCCAACCCGACCGGCTCGCCGTCGAGCGCGCCCACCCGGTTGCCCGACGGATGCTCGGTGGCCCCCAACGCCGCCAAGAATTCGGGGCGGTCCTCATCGGGGACGCCGAGCAGGTCGATGATGGCCGAGGTGGCGAACGGCTTGGCGTATTCGGAGAGGAATTCGCAGCGGCCGTTGCCAATGAACTCGTCGATCTGGCGGTCGACGAGTTGCCACATGAAGTCTTCGTTTTCCTTCAGCCGCCGCGGGGTCAGCAGCCTGCTCAGCAGCGACCGCGCCCGCTCGTGGGCGGGCGGGTCCATCACCACCATGTGCTCGTGGATGGGGAAGGTGTGCCGGAACTCCTCGATCTGTTCGGTGATGTCGTCACCGACGGGTTCGAACGGCAGCGGAGGGAACGGGCCGCCGATCGCGTTGACCGCGGAGAAGTGCTCATGATCCTTGAACGCCGCCATGACCTCTTGGTATCCGGTCACCGCGTAAACACCGTAGTGCGGCTCCCGGTAGACGGGGTTCTCTTCGCGCAGCCGGTCCCAGTAGTCGTAGGGATGCTGACTCAATGATTGGTCGGAAAAAAAGTCCAGGGTGGCTAGGTCGGTCACGGACGGGCTGTCCTTTCGGGTCGGAATCTCGATGGCGGATTCGGTCGGTGCTAGTCGTCGACGACGCTGATCGCGCCGCGGGGGCAGGCGTCTACCGCGGCCTGGACCTTGTCCCACAACTCTTCGGTGGGGTGCTCGACGCAGGTGGCCATGTCATCGTCCCCGATGTCGAAGACCTCCGGCGCGGTCTCGATACACAGCGCGTGACCCTCACACAGCTGGGGGTCCACCCAAACTCTTTTTCGGCCGGTCATCGCCGCACCCCGCACAGTGCGGCAAGGACCGTTGTGCATGACCCAACTTGCGGCATCCGGCCACGCCTCCCAATCTTCGGGGTCAACTCTCGACCTCTCCCGGATTTGATCGCTCGACCAAACTGTTAGAGTGTGCCATGCCTATCACGTGCCGCGTCAAACGGTCAAGAAATCCAGTATCGGCCGGATGAATGACGACCCCACGCAACGGCAAGTCCCCCGACACCGGCGCCCGCCAGCGGCTGATCACGGCGACCGCAAAGATCATGCGCGACGAAGGGTATGCCGCCGCGACATCGCGACGAGTCGCCGCCGAGGCCGGCGTCAAGCAAGCGCTGGTTTACTACTACTTCCCGACGATGGACCAATTATTCGTCGAAGTGCTGCGCGAAGGGGCGGAGGCTTCGCTGCAAGCGATTCGCACCGCACTCGCCGACGAGGATCCCCTGCAGGTGCTGTGGTCGATGAACAGCGATCTGCGATTGACCGCTCTCAACACCGAGTTCATGGCGTTGGCCAACCACCGCAAGGCTATTCGCGCCGAGCTGAAGGCCTACGCGGAACGGGTGCGCGACATCGAAACGGCGGCAGTCTCGGTGGCCCTGCGGGCCAGGGGTATCGCCATGAACGACTACCCCGCAGTCGCCATCTCGATGCTCATCGCCCAAACGGCACGCAGCCTCTGCAACGAGAGTGCCGTCGGAGTCACCCTGGGCCACGCTGAACTCCGCGCATTCATGGAACGCCAGTTCGCCCTTGCGGCGGTCCCTGGCGTGACGCAGCCGCCGACGCCGGGCCACCAATAGCCGCGACACCCCTCACCGAATACGCCGGGTACGCTCACGCCCGCCGTCCAGGCAGTTGACAGCGGCACAAATCAGTGCCAACCTTCCTGATCGATTGATAAGTTTCGAGTAACCAGCCAACGAGCCGGTCGAGCGATGCTTTCGGGCGGTCTGAGAAATCGAGGTAGTCACATGGGCGGACGTGTCGACGGGAAAGTCGCATTCGTAACGGGAGCCGCACGCGGCCAGGGTCGCAGTCACGCGGTACGACTCGCCGAAGAGGGCGCTGACATCATTGCCGTCGACATCTGCGGGCCCGTGGCCACAGATAGCCAGATCGAACCGTCGACACCCGATGACCTGGCACAGACCGCCGATCTGGTCAAGGGACTGAACCGCCGAATCGTGGCGATCGAGGCCGACGTGCGCGACTACGACGCGCTCAAGGCCGCAGTGGACAGCGGCGTGGAGCAGCTTGGCCGACTCGACATCATCGTCGCCAACGCAGGAATCGGCAACGGCGGGCAAACGCTGGACCAGACCAGCGAGGTCGACTGGCAGGACATGATCGACGTCAACCTGTCGGGCGTCTGGAAATCCGTCAAAGCGGCTGTCCCGCATATTCTTTCGGGTGGACGCGGCGGTTCGATCATCTTGACCAGCTCGGTAGGCGGCCTCAAGCCCTACGCACATACCGGGCATTACATCGCGGCCAAGCACGGCGTGATCGGTCTGATGCGGACCTTCGCCGTGGAACTGGGCCAGCACTCCATCCGGGTCAACGCCGTCTGCCCCACCAACGTGAACACACCGCTGTTCATGAACGAGGGGACGATGAAGTTGTTCCGACCGGATCTGGAGAACCCCGGTGTGGACGACCTCGCCCTCGCCGCGCAGTTCATGCATGTGCTTCCCGTCGGCTGGGTGGAGCCGATCGATATCAGCAACGCGGTGCTGTTCCTGGCCTCCGATGAATCGCGCTTCGTCACCGGACTGCCCGTCACCGTCGACGCCGGGAGCATGCTCAAGTAACGACCGGTACTGGAATGGAGTGCCCGCGTGTCCGACAGATCGGGCACGCGGGCACTCCGTTATTCTCCCCCCGCCCGACCGTCGTCGCGACAACTACTGCCGGACAACGGGACTGGCGCTCATTCCGGCTGACACTGCGGGCAGGTGTCAGATCTGTGCACAGATATCCGCTGCGGTAGTCAGCGCGCCGTAGATATAGCCGCGTTCGGCGCTGTCGCCGACCAGATGAGCAGCTATCCCCGATGCGCACAGTTCGTCGTACAGGGACCGGTTCGATTCAATACCGTTGGTGATGATCACCGCGTCTGCTGGAACTCGCTCCTCCCCACCTCGGCGGTCATCGACCACCACCGCATCGGACTCGATCCGCAGCGCAGTGGTGTTGCGGAGCAGGCTGATACCGGATTCTGCAATCTCGGCGAGCATGACCGCACGACGAGCCGGAGCGATCCCCAAACCGAATTGGGCGGCCTCGTCGATCACCGACACCGTGTGATCGCCGTCGAGGAACCGGGCCAGTTGGAGAGCAATCAGGTCATTGCCGAGTATCACGATGTGCTCGGCGTCGATATCCTTGTCGTTCAGCAGCAGATCTGACAGAGCAGCGCCGTCGATGACGTGGGGTAGATCGTGCCCCTCGATTGTCGGGGTCGTGTGCCTCGCCCCGACAGCGAGAAGGACAACATCCGGATCGAGGGCCTCGATAGTCGGAACCGTCGCGTGGGTGTTGAGCCTTACCTCGACGCGGTGGTCGGTGAGTTGGTGGGAGAGCCAATCGACGAGCAGTCCGTTGGGGGGATGGACCTTGGCCGCCAGCAACGCGGTACCACCCAGTTGTGCTGCAGCTTCCAGGAGGGTCACCGAGTGGCCACGCAGGCTCGACCGCCGGGCGGCTTCCATCCCGCTGGGGCCGCCTCCCACGACGACGACCCGACGTGCCGATTGCGCAGGTGTCAGCAGGTCGTCCCGTTCACGGCCGGTGTCGGGATTGGCCGCGCAACGCACCGATTGAAGCATCATCGACTGCGACAGACAACGATAATCGTAGATGCACGGCCGGACCGCCCGGGGGCCGCCCTCGGCGAGGTGCCGGGCGAACTCGGGGTCCGCAAGTTGCTTGCGTCCCATGGCCAGGAAGTCGAACTTGCGTTCAGCGATGGCCTGTTCGGCGACACTCGGTTCGATGCGCCCGACCGTGACCACCGGAATCGAGACAGCTTCCCGGACTGCGGCGGCATAGGGAATCAGCCGGCCCGGCTCGTCGGGCAGGTAGGAGCTGAACAGCGCCTTGGTCACGCTGTAGTTGTGCGTGGTGGTCACGGTGATGGCATCCGCACCGGCGGACTCCACGATCCGGGCAGTGGTGCGCACATCGTCGAGGGTCAGGCCGTCTTCCACGAAGAACTCGGCGGCGTTGATCTTGCATAACACCGGGAAGTCCGTCCCGATGCGATGACGGATAGCCTCGAGTACCTCTTTCACCAGGCGGGCACGATTCTCAGCCGATCCGCCATAACCATCGGATCGCCGGTTCTCGGCCGGTGACAGAAACGACGACAAGATGTAGCTATGACCGGCGTGCAGCTCGATGGCATCGAACCCGGCCTCCACCGCCCGCTCGGCCGCATCGGCGAAATCTGCTATCAGTCCGGCGATTCCAGCCCCATCCAGCTCCTCGAACGAGGGCTCGTGAATGGGCCCGTCGATATCCGGCATCCGAATCTCGGAGGGAAACAGCGCTTCGAAGATGCCCAGCGATGTGGACGGCAGTGGCTTCGACGGGCAGATCAGCGGACGGCCCGCGAAGGTATCCCAGATTGACGTCAATCCACCGTGGTGCAGTTGCGCCGAGAGTCGGCCACCGTTGCGGTGTACGGCATCGGTGATCCGCGTGAGCCCGGGAAGATAACGGTTGTCGGAGATCGCGACCTGATTCGGCTGCACTTGGCCGCGCGGATAGCTCACCCCGACTGCACCCATGGTGAGCAGCGCGGCACCGCCTGCGGCGCGGGCGGCGTAGAAGGCCACGATGTCATCGTCGATCGAGCCGTCGGAGTTGGCGAGGTTGGTACCCATCGCAGTCTGGAAAATGCGATTGGGTAGTTCCAAACTGCCTATTCGACTGGGCGACAAGAGGTGCGGGAACGAAACCACCGTCATCGTCTGCACCCCTGCCGTCGAGATACCTCGATGTCCAATCGGTCGCTGAGTGTGATCTCGGCGCTGGCGGTCATTCGGGCATTCCGATGGTCTTGATCGCCAGGTATTCGGTGTATCCGGCATTGCCGTTGCGGTAGCCCAGGCCGCTCTGCTTGGTGCCACCGAACGGGCTGGTGATGCCGAAGTGGCTCTTGCCGTTGATGGTGACGTTGCCGGTACGCAGCCGGGTGGCCACCGCAAAGGCCCGATCCACGTCGGCGCCGCTGACCTCACCGGAGAGCCCGTAGATGGTGTTGTTCGCGATCGCCACCGCCTCGTCGTCGCTGTCATACGGCGTGACCGTGAGGACCGGACCGAAGATTTCTTCCTGAGCCACTGGCGAATCCGGGTCGACATCGGCCAGCAGGGTGGGCTGGGTGTAGTAACCGACCGGCAGGTTCTCCGGCACCCCGCCACCGGTGATCAACCGCGCACCCGAATCGATACCCGAACGGATCAACCCGAGCACCTTCTGCCGCTGAATCTCGCTGATCTGCGGGCCCTGCATGATGCCCGGAACCCACGGATCGCCGACCGGAAAACCCTCCATGCTGGCCTTGAGCACCGCCAGCCCTTCCTCATAGCGTGAACGGGGCAGCAGGATGCGCGAGGGCAGAATGCAGCTCTGCCCGGACATCACGCAGGCCATCATGGCCGCCAACGGCAACGCCGAGTTGAAATCGGCATCGTCGAGCACGACGTGCGCGGACTTGCCGCCCAACTCGAGCAACGTCTTCTTGACCGTGGGCGCCCCGGCTGCCAGGATGGCCCGCCCGGTGGCCGTCGACCCGGTAAAGGTGATCATGTCCACCCGCGGGTCGGCCGACAACGCCGCCCCGACCTCATTGGCGTTGGAGGTCACCACATTGAACACCCCGGCCGGGATATCGGTTTCCTCGGCGACGACGCGACCCAGCTCGCTGCCCGACCACGGGGTCAGCTGAGCCGGCTTGAGCACCACGGTGTTGCCGGCCATCAACGCGGGCACGGTTTCGGCAATGTTGAGGTAGAACGGCACGTTCCACGGCGTGATGGCACCCACCACCCCCAGCGGCTCATAGTGCAACTTGCGGCGCGCCGGTCCCAGCGCAGTCTCGTGCAGCCCGGTGTCGACCAGATACTCGAAGTCCCGACCGTGCTCAACCCAGTGTTCGACCTCGGCAATCGGACTCTCGATCTGGCTGCCACTGACCGAAGTCGGACAACCCACCTCGGTAATCAGAATCCGGCGCAGCCGTTCCTTGTTCTTGTCCAAAGCAGCGTGCAACTGCCTCAGGCAGTGCACCCGCAAATCCAGATCACCCGACCAGTCGGTCCGATCGAACGCTTCCCTGGCCGCGCCCACCGCCCGCGCCATATCATCGACAGTGCCGTCAGCGGCCTGCCCGGCGACCTGTTCGCTGGCCGGATGCACCACATCGAAGGTCGCCCCGGTGCCCGTGCCGACCAATTCGCCATCGATCAGCATCCGCGGCTCGCCGGCCAACACACCCTGCTCAGGCTGCACAGCAATCACAATTCTCCCCTTCAATTTTGCGGCTCTACGAAAATTGTTGCCGCCCACCAACTCCAAGACAGCACCATCGTTGGCGACTCTACTGTTATAGAGAGCAGTTGGGATCAATCCGCGAAGATTCTCCAGACTTCTCAGGCGCGCCTTCGTCTAGAACAACGCTGCGATGCGCCAATTGGCCCCGACATTACTGAGCAGCTTCAGCACCGATTCCCCGAACTATGCCGGCAATGAGCAGATCCAGTTCCTGCGCGGCACGGACAGCTTGATCGCCGGTAGCAACCGCCAACATCACGCCACCGATGAACATCGTGACCGCATAGATTTGTTGATCGATGACTGCTGGATCGACTTTGGCACCCGGTGGCTGGTTTCGAAGAACAACGTCCCCGATGAGCGCGGCAAACTCGTCGGTATACCGACGAAGTGCGCCGGCAAGGACGGGGTCGCGAGATGCTTGCAGAGCGAGTTCGTTGCGCGCCTTGGTGCGGACCAAACGGACACCGCTGACCGATCTGGTCACGAGGGTGGCCAAGCCCGATGGGTGCGACGCATCGCCGGGTTCCCCGGTGGCTGCGGTCAAATCCCTGAGATCCAACTCGGCTATGCGTTCGGCGACAGCCTGCAACAGCGTCGAGCTGGTACGGAAGTAGAACGAGGTGGTTCCATCCGGGAATCCAGCCTTGCGATCCACCCTCAGGTGAGTTGCGCTCTTCACCCCGCCTTCGGCCAACAGTCGGATCGCGGCATCACACAGGATCCGTCGACGCTGTTTCGGGTTCGGCCTACTTCGCATGTCGACCATGGAGCTTAGCGATCGGATCGGCATCCTGCCCGACTCCCAGGGGGGTGGTCAGTTGCATATCGTCCTCTACTCTCATAGAGTCGAATTCCATTGTGGGGATGCAGTCTACTTACCTTTTCGAGCTCGCCTGCCCCTGCCAAGGTCCCATCACACCGGGAGTCCATGAGTGAAACTCGTATTCAACCTCCCACATATGCTGCGCCTCAAGGCGATGACGCAACCGTGGGAAGCTTCGGTCACCGGCGCAGACCAAACTCGGATGGCCAGGTGCGCCGACGAGTGGGGCTACGACATGATCGCGGTCCCCGAGCATTTCGTGATTCCCAACGAACATGTCGAGCTTTCGGGGCCGCACTATCTCCAGTCGACAGTGGCCCAGGCGTATCTCGCCGGAGCAACCCAGCGCATTCAGCTCAATTCCTGTATCACGGTGTTGCCTCTGCAACACCCGATCGTGCTGGCCAAGGCGTTGGCCACCGCCGATTGGATGAGCAGCGGCCGAATGATGGTGACATTCGGTGTGGGCTGGCTCGAGCGAGAGTTCGAGCTGCTGGGAGTCCCCTTCCAGGAGCGTGGTCGTATCGCCGACGAATACCTGGCGGCAATTATCGAATTATGGACGAGTGACTCGCCTCGCTTCGAAGGCAAGTACGTGTCCTTCGACGAGGTTGCATTCGAACCCAAACCGATCCAGAAGCCCCACCTGCCGATCTGGATCGGTGGTGATGCCGATGCCGCACTGCGCCGGGCCGCCAAGCATGCGTCGGGATGGTGGTCATTCCTGACACCGCCCGAAAAGATCGCCGAGCGGGTGGATTTCATCAAGTCCCAGCCAACCTACGACGGCCGAACCTTCGATGTCGTCCATGGTCTGGGCACGACACGTGTTGGCGAAGGACACGCCGTCCTCGACGACCCGGATGCCCGCCCCGGGATGAGTGCAACCGAGCTGGTGGACCGGTTGAGTTGGCTCGGCGAACAGGGCGTTACCGTCAGCGCCGTGCCGTTACCACCTGTCAGTGGTGTCGAGGAGTACCTCGAATATGCACAGTGGGTGATCGAGGAGATAAAACCCCAAGTGCCTTGAGCGGTTGGGTCGCGCATACTTGATGCCTGATGTCTGCATCTTCACCGCCCGAAGCGCCGCGAAAACCCATCATCCTGACCGTTGACGACGATCCCGCGGTGTCCCGCGCGGTCGCCCGGGATCTGCGTCGGCACTACGGCGAGCACTACCGGATCGTGCGCGCAGAATCCGGGCCGGATGCATTGGACACGGTGCGCGAACTGAAGTTACGCGGCGAAGTAGTCGCGGTGTTCGTCGCCGACTACCGAATGCCCGCGATGAGCGGAATCGAATTCCTCGAGCGGGCCATGGATACCTTCCCGATGGCGCGCCGGGTGCTGCTAACCGCGTACGCCGACACCCACGCCGCCATCGATGCGATCAACGTCGTCGATCTGGACCACTACCTGCTCAAGCCGTGGGATCCGCCGGAAGAGAAGCTCTACCCGGTGATCGACGGGCTGCTCGAGGCCTGGCGCGCGGTGGGCGACCGGGCCATCCCGCACACCAAGGTGATCGGGCATCGGTGGAATCCGCGGTCCTGGGAAGTCCGTCAGTTCCTGGCCCGCAGCCAGCACAGCTTCCGCGGATTCCTAGCCGACGAGACCAAGGGCCGCCAACTACTGGATGCGGCCGGGCTCGACGGTCTGCAACTGCCGGTGGTGATCACCGAATCCGGCGAAACCTTGGTCAACCCGACTGACACCGCGCTGGCCACCATGCTGGGCTTGTCGACCACCCCGGCACTGCCCATGTATGACCTGGCCGTGATCGGCGGTGGCCCGGCCGGCCTGGCAGCCGCGGTCTATGGTGCGTCAGAAGGCCTCAACACGGTGCTCGTCGAGGGCGCCGCCACGGGCGGACAGGCCGGACGCAGTTCGCGCATCGAGAACTACCTGGGCTTCCCCACCGGCGTTTCCGGTGCCGAGTTGACCACGTCGGCGCGCCGCCAGGCCGAACGGTTCGGCGCCGAAGTCATCACCACCCGGGCCGCCACCGGACTCGACGTCAGCGGGTCGGCCCGCAAGGTCGCCTTTGACGACGGCACCACCATCGGCGCCCGAGCGGTCATCCTGGCCACCGGCGTTGATTACCGCCAACTGCGGGTCAGCGGGTGCTGGGATGACCCGGACCAGTCCGAGGATGTCTGCAATTACGTGGGTCGCGGAGTGTACTACGGCGCCTCGGTATCCGATGCGGGCGAATGCGCCGGCGAGGACGTTTACATCGTCGGCGGCGCGAATTCGGCAGGTCAGGCCGCCATGCACATGTCGCGCGCAGCCAAGTCGGTGACACTGCTGGTGCGCGGCCCGTCGCTGGAAGCGTCGATGTCGCACTACCTCATTCAGCAGATCGAACAGACCCCCAACATCGCGGTTCGCACCTGCACCGAGGTGCAGGCCGCCGGCGGCGAAGACCATCTGCGGACGCTCACCCTGCTCGACCGCAACACCGGGGCCACCGAAGATGTCACGTGCGACCGGATGTGCTGCTTCATCGGCGCCGAACCCCGGACCGAGTGGCTGCGCGGCACCGTCGCGATCGACGACCGCGGATTCATCCTGGCCGGACCCGATCTGCGCGACGTATGCGGCTGGACCCTGGACCGTCCCCCGCACCATTTGGAAACAAGTGTGCCGGGAGTTTTCGTTGCAGGTGATGTACGCGCGGAATCGGCGAAACGAGTTGCCGCCGCGGTCGGCGAAGGTTCGATGGCAGTGATGCTGGTGCATCGGTACCTGGCCGAGGCCTAACGGAAAGGAGACAGCCATGGGCGAGACGTGTCTGCCCGACGAACTGCGGACGCTGTTCTTGTTCGAAGCGCTGTCCGACGAGCAGCTGGCCAAGCTGTGCGCCAACGGTCACATCGCGCACTACGAATCCGGCCCGATCTGCGTCGAGGGCGAGCCCGCAACCTGCCTGTACGTACTGATCGACGGCGAATTGGTGATGTCCAAGCTGTCCGGCGGCCAGGACATCGAAACCGGCCGGACTTCGCAGCGCGGCGTGTACTGCGGCGCCTGGAGCGCCTACGTGGACGGCATCGCGCACCTCTACGAATCGTCCGTGCGGGTGACTCGGCCATCGAGGTTTTTCGTACTGGACTCGGCCGCGTTCGGAGACTTCGTGAAGACCGAATTCCCGATGGCCGTGCATCTTCTCGAGGGCCTCAAGATCGGCGGCCTGCGCACCCGCAAGATTATCGACCAGCGCGAAAAGTTGCTCGCCCTGGGCACCATCACCGCCGGTTTGACCCATCAACTCAACAATCCGGCCGGGGCGAACGCGCGCGCGGTCGCCGAACTGCGCGACCGCGTCGGCAAGACCCGGCACAAGTTGGCGATGCTGGCCGACGGCAAGTTCACCCCCGAGGCGCTGCGCACTCTGGTGGCGATCCAGGACGAAGTGGCCGAGCAGGTCACCAAGGCCAGGGATCAGGAATTGACCGCGCTGGAGAGTTCCGACCGCGAGGACAGCATCGGCGACTGGCTCGAGGAGCACGGCATCGTCGGCGCCTGGGACTATGCCTCCACGTTCGTCGAGGCCGGGCTCGATACCGACTGGCTGGAACGGGTGGCGGGGTCGGTGGAAGCCGTCGACGCATCAGCGTCATTGCAGGGGGCCGTCGGCTGGCTGAAGTACACCATCGAGACCGAATTGCTGATGAACGAGATCGCCGAGGCCAGCAAGCGCATCTCGGACCTGCTCGCCGATGCCAAGCAGTACTCGCAGATGGACCGCGCGCCGTATCAGAGCGCCAACGTCAACGCCGGACTGAAGAGCACGCTCATGCTTTTCGGGGATCGGATCGGCAAGGACCGATCTATCCAATTGGTGAAGGAGATGGATCGGTCACTGCCGGAAATCCAGTGCTACCCAGGCGATCTCAATCAAGTGTGGACGAACATCATCGACAACGCGGTGCAGGCGATGGACGGGAAGGGAACCTTGACGGTGCGCACCGCGCTGCTCGACGACAACCAGGTCAAGGTCGAGATCGGCGACGACGGACCGGGCATCGATCCCGAGGTCGTCGACCGCATCTTCACCCCCTTCTTCACCACCAAACCGGTCGGCAAGGGCACCGGGCTGGGTCTGGATCTGGCCTGGCGGATCGTCGTGGAAAAGCATCACGGCAACCTGCGCGTCGAGTCCGCGCCGGGCGATACCCGATTCATCATCACGCTGCCGTTGCACGCGCCTAGCCCGGAATCATCGTGATTCGTTCGGAATAGTCACACCGAGACCCACAGTTGCAGCCGACATGACGCAACCTTCCGACAAACCCGACCTCGGCCGCTTCGGCGCATTCGGGCATTACTCGATGTGGCAGCAGCTTGCCCCGGAACAGCTTCGAGACATCGAATCGCTGGGCTACGGCGCGATCTGGGCAGGAGGATCGCCGCCCGCCGAACTCGCTTGGGTCGAACCCCTGCTCGAGGCCACCAACACGATCAAGGTGGCGACCGGCATCGTCAACGTCTGGACCGCCGCGCCCGGCCCGATCGCCGAGTCCTTTCACCGCATCGACGCCGCCCATCCCGGCCGATTCCTGCTGGGCATCGGCATCGGCCACCCCGAGGCCCACACCGAATACCGGAAGCCGCTTGCGGTGCTGGGCGAGTACCTGGACAAGCTCGACGAGTACGGCGTGCCCACACACCG
Source organism: Mycobacterium sp. NGS45 (assembly GCF_059812645.1). Taxonomy (NCBI): domain Bacteria; kingdom Bacillati; phylum Actinomycetota; class Actinomycetes; order Mycobacteriales; family Mycobacteriaceae; genus Mycobacterium; species Mycobacterium sp. NGS45. Next base: position 134,822 of record NZ_JCALDB010000009.1, read on the forward strand.
CCGCGTGGTCGCCGCGCTCGGGCCCCGGGTGCTCGAACTCTCGGCGAGCCGCAGCAAAGGCGCGCACCCCTACCTCACCACCCCCGAACACACCCGGACGGCCCGCGAATTGATCACGCCCTCGGCATTTCTGGCCCCTGAACACAAGGCCGTGCTCACCACCGACGCAGAGCAGGCCAGGGCCACCGGACGGAAAAGCCTCGACATCTACCTGAATCTGACCAATTACCTGAGCAATTGGCACCGGCTCGGGTTCAGCGACGCCGACCTGGCAAAACCCGGCAGCGACGCCCTGGTCGACGCACTGGTGGCCTACGGAACGCCCGAGCAGATCGCTGCGCGTCTGCACCAGCACCTGGATGCCGGCGCCGACCACGTGCCAGTGCAGGTGCTCACCGGGCCTGGCAAGCTGGTGTCTGCACTCGCCGAGTTGGCTGGCCCGCTGGGGCTGACCGCGGCGACCTCCTAGGGAACGGGATCCAATGACCGATTCGACGACCAACGGTGCCGTCAACGGAGGCGTGCCGCTCAAACCCGAACTGGGCCGCTACGGCGTGTGGACCGCGGGTCCGGTGACACCCGAGGAGGCCGCGCAGATCGAGCAGCTCGGATACCGCGCGGTGTGGGTGGGCGGATCCCCTGCCGCGGACCTTGCCTTCGTCGAGCCGATCCTGGCCGCGACGGAGAATCTGCAGGTGGCGACCGGGATCGTGAACATCTGGACGGCACCCGCCGAGGAAGTCGCCGAGTCCTTCCATCGCATCGAGAACGCCTATCCGGGAAGGTTTCTGCTGGGGCTGGGCGCGGGCCATCCCGAACATACCGAGCAGTACGCAAAACCCTATGACGCCCTGGCGTCCTACCTGGATGTTCTCGACGACAAGACCGTGCCGACCAGTCGCCGGGTGCTGGCTGCGCTCGGGCCGAAGGTTCTACAGCTCGCCCGGGACCGCAGCGCCGGCGCACATCCCTACCTGACCACACCCGAGCACACCGGCCAGGCCCGTGATTTGGTGGGCAACACCGTATTTCTGGCCCCCGAACACAAGGTTGCCCTGACCCGAGATGCCGCCCAAGCTCGAGAACTCGGCCGGCAGACCGTCGATTTCTATCTGGGCCTGTCCAACTACCTGAACAACTGGCGGCGACTCGGATTCAGTTCCGACGATCTGGAAAGGCCCGGCAGCGACAAGCTGATCGATGCGGTGGTTGCGCACGGCACCCCAGAGGACATCGCGGCCCGGCTGACCGAGCACCTCGATGCCGGTGCCGATCATGTGACCATCCAGGTGTTGGGCAATCGCGAGGAGTTGATCCCCACCCTGGCCGAGCTCGCCGGGCCACTGGGCCTGACCGGCACGTCGGTGGCCTGATACACCGCACGGGTTATTGTTTCCCCATGCGGTTGCTGGTCACCGGGGGTGCTGGATTCATCGGCGCCAACTTTGTGCACAGCAGCATCCGCCACCATCCCGAGGATTCGGTCACCGTGCTGGATGCGCTGACCTATGCGGGAAGCCGGGAATCGCTGCGCACGGTCGAAGACCGGGTCGAGATTGTCGAGGGCGATATTGCCGACGCCGCCCTGGTGGACAAGTTGGTCGCCGCGGCCGACGCGGTGGTGCACTTCGCCGCCGAAACCCACGTCGACAACGCACTGGTGGACCCGCAGCCGTTCCTGCATTCCAATGTCGTCGGCACTTTCACGGTGCTCGAAGCGGTGCGCCGGCACGGCGTTCGGCTGCACCACGTGTCGACCGACGAGGTGTATGGCGATCTGAGCCTGGACGATTCGACCCGGTTCACCGAGACGACCCCGTACAACCCGTCCAGCCCGTACTCGGCCACCAAGGCCGCCTCCGATTTGCTGGTCCGCGCCTGGGTGCGGTCCTACCGCGTGCCGGCCACCATCTCCAACTGCTCCAACAACTTTGGGCCGTATCAGCATGTGGAGAAGTTCATTCCGCGTCAGATCACCAATATCCTCACCGGTCGGCGACCCAAGTTGTACGGCACCGGAGCCAACGTGCGGGACTGGATCCACGTGAATGACCACAACGACGCGGTGCGCCGGATTCTCGACCGTGGCGAGCCCGGTCGCACCTACCTGATTGGCGCCGACGGAGAGCGATCCAATTTAACTGTGCTGCAATCGATTTTGTCGATCATGGATCGCGATCCCGACGACTTCGACCACGTCACCGATCGGGCCGGCCACGACCTGCGGTATGCGATCGACCCCACCGCCCTGCGCGCCGAACTGGGCTGGTCGCCCGCGCACACCGACTTCGAGACGGCCCTGCGGGAAACCGTTGACTGGTATCGCAACAACACCGACTGGTGGCTTCCGCTCAAAGATGCGGTGGAACTTGAATATGGGAAACGTGGTCAGTGACATGACATTCCGCGAGTTGGCCATTCCCGGCGCTTGGGAGATCGTGCCCCGCGTGCACACCGACGAGCGGGGCAGTTTCCTAGAGTGGTTCACCGACGCCGAATTCACCGAAATGACCGGACACCGGTTCGATCTACACCAGGCAAACTGCTCGGTGTCCACGGCCGGGGTGCTGCGCGGACTGCACTTCGCGCAGCTGCCCCCGAGCCAGGCGAAGTACGTCAACTGTGTGCACGGCGCGGTGTTCGACGTGGTGGTCGACATCCGGGTCGGCTCGTCGACCTATGGCCAGTGGGACGGCGTCACACTGGATGCCGAGACCCGGAACTCGGTGTATCTGTCCGAAGGTTTGGCGCACGGCTTTCTGGCACTGCAGGACGATTCGACCGTGGTGTATCTCTGTTCGGCCGGTTACGCCCCCGACCGGGAGCACACCATCGCCGCGACCGATCCGGAGATCGGGATTGTCTGGCCGGAAACGGTGTTCGGGCGCGAATTCGTCATCTCCGACCGTGACCGCGCGGCACCGACGCTGGCCGAGGTCCGGGCCGCGGGACTGCTGCCGACCTGGGAGCAGGCGCGCGGGTACGTCGACAACCTGGACTGAATCCGGTTCCTGAGGTTCCCCCGAGATCGTGGAGGCATCGACAATAGGGGTCGAGATGCCAGAGAAACGGAAGAAGTACGACCGGGAGTTCCGTGAGGGTGCTGTCCGGATCGTCGAAGAGACGGGCAAGCCGATCGCCGCGGTCGCCCGCGACCTCGGAGTGCACGAGGGCACCCTCGGTAACTGGGTAACCCGGGCGCGGGAGGCCCGTGAGGGCCGCGGCGAATTGACCTGCGACGACATGGACGAGCTCAAGCGGTTGGGCAGCGAGGTTGCCGAGTTGCGGATGGAGCGTGATGTCCTCAAGCGATCGGTGGTCTTGTGGGTGAAGGAGGCGACGAAGTGAGTGTGGCACGTTTCATCGCCGACCAGAGGACCAAATACCGGGTGCCCCATACGTTTACCTGCGCACTGCTGGGGATCAGCGTGTCCTGGTTCTACAAATGGCTAGGTCGTGCCGGTGACCTGGTCGGGGTGCACACCGACACCGATCGGCGCCGCTGCCAGCTCGACGAGGCGGTGCAGACGGCATTCGGGAAGGCCAAGGGGTTGCACGGGTCGCCGCGGCTGGTGGCTGATCTGCGGGATCTGGGGTGGGTGGTGTCGGAGAAGACGGTCGCTGACTCGATGCGCCGCCAGGGCCTTGTGGCCCGCAAGATCCGTCGCCGTGGCGGGCTCACGCGGCAGGACAAGGCCGCACCGAAGTTCCCTGACCTGCTCAAACGGAACTTCACCGCGGCCGCGCCGAACACCAAGTGGGTTGGGGATATGACCGAGATTCCGACCGCGTCGGGCAAGTTGTATCTGGCGACCGTGATCGATCTGTACAGCCGGCGGCTACTCGGGGCGGCGACGTCCCGACATCCGGATGCCACGCTGGCGTGTGCGGCTTTGGAGATGGCGGTGGCCGCCCGTGGCGGGCGGGAGGCGCTCTGGCGTGACGATGAGGCCCAGCGGGTCATCTTCCACACCGACCGCGGCAGCACATACACCGCCCGGGAGTTCCGCACGCTGTGCGCCAGGCTCGGTGTTCGTCAGTCGATGGGGCGGGTGGGGTCGTGTTTCGATAATGCCGCCGCCGAAGCGTTCTTCTCGTCACTGGAGTGGGAAGTGCTGTCCCGCAACACCTTCAGTGATACCCTTCAAGCTCGGGCCGTCGTGATCGACTGGTGCTACACGTTCTACAACCACCAACGACGACACAGCGCCGCCGACGGGCTCTCACCCGTCAACTACGAGATCAGGGAAAACCGACAGAAGCCGAAAGCGGCTTAAGAAACCCTCCACGATCCCGGGGGAACCACACTCGTCGAATTCGACGATCTCTGGCCCGAGTACGCCGAACCGCACACAGAGCCAGACCTGGCCCTGCACTAACGGCGCTGCGTCATCCCACCGAAGTGATCTCCACCGAAATGCCCCTTGCGCTGGCTTCCCGAAATTTACTAGGATATCCAAGTATCTCCATTCGCCCACTCTCGCAGGACGCCAGATGACTACTCAGATCCCCCATTTCATCGATGGCACGCGCTCCGCGCTGTCCTCGACCCGTACCGCCGATGTGCTCAACCCCAGCACCGGCGAAGTCCAAGCTCAGGTTCTGCTCGCCTCCGCTTCCGACGTCAACACCGCCGTGGCCTCGGCAGTCGCCGCGCAGAAGGGCTGGGCCGCGACCAACCCGCAGCGCCGGGCCCGGGTGCTGATGAAGTTCATCGAGCTGGTCAACGCCAACGCCGACGAACTGGCCGAGCTGCTGTCCAAGGAACACGGCAAGACCGTCGCCGACAGCCACGGCGACATCCAGCGTGGCATCGAGGTGATCGAGTTCGCCGTCGGCATCCCGCACCTGATGAAGGGCGAGTTCACCGAGGGCGCCGGCTCCGGCATCGACGTCTACTCGATCCGTCAGCCGCTCGGCGTGGTCGCCGGCATCACGCCGTTCAACTTCCCCGCGATGATCCCGCTGTGGAAGGCCGGCCCGGCGCTGGCCTGCGGCAACGCCCTGATCCTCAAGCCTTCCGAGCGCGACCCATCGGTGCCGCTGCGCTTGGCCGAGCTGTTCGTCGAGGCCGGCCTGCCCCCGGGCGTGCTGCAGGTGGTGCAGGGCGACAAGGAAGCCGTCGACGCCATCATCGAGCATCCCGACATCAAGGCCGTCGGCTTCGTCGGTTCCTCGGACATCGCGCAGTACATCTACGCCGGATCGGCCGCGCACGGTAAGCGCGCGCAGTGCTTCGGCGGCGCCAAGAACCACATGGTGGTGCTGCCCGACGCCGACCTGGATCAGGCCGTCGACGCCCTGATCGGCGCCGGCTACGGCAGCGCCGGCGAGCGCTGCATGGCGATCAGCGTCGCGGTGCCGGTCGGTGAAGAGACCGCGAACCGGCTGCGCAACCGCCTGGTGGAGCGGATCAACGAGCTGCGGGTCGGGCACAGCCTGGACCCCAAAGCCGACTACGGGCCGCTGGTCACCGGGGCTGCCCTGGAGCGGGTCCGCGACTACATCAACCAGGGTGTGGAAGCCGGCGCCGAGCTGGTGGTCGACGGCCGCGAGCGCGCCAGCGACGACCTCACCTTCGGTGACGAGGACCTGTCGAAGGGTTACTTCATCGGGCCCACCCTGTTCGACAACGTCACCTCGGAGATGTCGATCTACACCGACGAGATCTTCGGGCCGGTGCTGTGCATCGTGCGCGCCGAGGACTACGAGGAAGCGCTGCGGCTGCCGTCCGAGCACGAGTACGGCAACGGTGTCGCGGTGTTCACCCGCGACGGCGACGCCGCGCGTGACTTCGTCTCGCGGGTGCAGGTCGGCATGGTGGGCGTCAACGTGCCGATCCCGGTTCCGGTGTCCTACCACAGCTTCGGCGGCTGGAAGCGCTCCGGATTCGGCGACCTGAACCAGTACGGTACGGCCTCGATCCAGTTCTACACCAAGGTCAAGACCGTCACCGAGCGCTGGCCGTCGGGCATCAAGGATGGCGCCGAGTTCGTCATCCCGACCTTCAAGTAGGCGTGCCCGCGATGTTCGAGATGGACGACGACGAACGCGTGATCGCCGAGACGGCGGCCGCGTTCGCCGCCAAACGCCTTGCGCCGCACGCACTCGAGTGGGACGAGACCAAGCACTTCCCCACCGACGTGCTGCGCGAGGCGGCCGAGCTGGGCATGGGAGCGATCTACTGCTCCGAGGAGGTCGGCGGCAGTGGGCTGCGCAGGCTCGACGCCGTGCGGATCTTCGAGGAGTTGTCCTACGCCGATCCGGCCATCGCGTCGTTCATCTCGATCCACAACATGTGCGCGTGGATGATCGACAGCTACGGCACGCTCGAGCAACGCAAGGCCTGGGTGCCGCAGTTGGCGTCGATGGACAAGATCGCCAGCTACTGCCTGACCGAGCCGGGCGCCGGCTCGGATGCGGCCGCACTGCGCACCCGCGCGGTGCGGGACGGGGACCAGTGGGTGCTCGACGGCGTCAAACAGTTCATCTCCGGGGCCGGCAGCTCCGACGTGTACGTGGTGATGGCGCGCACCGGAGCCGAAGGGCCACGCGGCATCTCGGCATTCGTCGTCGAGAAGGACGCCCCCGGACTGAGCTTCGGCACCAACGAAGCCAAGATGGGCTGGAATGCCCAACCCACCGCGCAGGTGATCTTCGAGCAGGTGCGGGTCCCCGCCGATGCCATCCTGGGTGGCCCCGAGGGCGCCGGTGCCGGTTTCGGCATCGCGATGAACGGCCTCAACGGCGGCCGGATCAACATCGCGGCGTGCTCGCTGGGCGGTGCCCGGGCGGCCTACGACAAGGCCGCGGGCTATGTCCGCGACCGCGAGGCGTTCGGCGGCGCACTGATCGACGAGCCGACCATCCGGTTCAGCCTCGCCGACATGGCCACCGCACTGGAGACCTCACGAATCATGTTGTGGCGGGCGGCTTGCGCGCTCGACGCCGGCGCGCCGGACAAGGTCGAGCTGTGCGCGATGGCCAAACGCTACGTCACCGATTCCTGTTTCGAGGTGGCCGACAGCGCGCTGCAACTGCACGGTGGCTACGGCTACCTGCGGGAGTACGGCATCGAGAAGATCGTCCGGGATCTGCGGGTGCACCGCATCCTGGAAGGCACCAACGAAATCATGCGCGTGGTCATCGGACGGGCCGAGGCGGCCCGCGCCCGGGCCGCCGGCTAGAGAGGACCGCAATGAGCACGATCGCATTCCTGGGCCTGGGCAACATGGGCGGGCCGATGGCGGCCAACCTGGTGGGCGCGGGCCACACCGTGCGCGGCTTCGACCCGGTGCCCGCGGCGCAGGAGGCGGCAAAGGCCAACGGGGTCACCGTGTTCGACACCGGTGCACAGGCGGTCGAGGGCGCCGACGTGGTGATCACCATGCTGCCCAACGGCGCGCTGGTGCGCAGCTGCTACGCCGAGGTGCTGCCCGCGGCGGCCCCGGGGGCACTGTTCATCGACAGCTCGACCATCTCGGTCGACGACGCCCGCGAAGTGCACGAGCTGGCCCTCGAGCACGGCTTCGCCCAGCTCGACGCCCCGGTCTCCGGCGGGGTCAAGGGTGCGGTGGCCGGCACCCTGGCCTTCATGGTGGGCGGCTCCGATGAAGCAGCCGATGCAGCCCGCGCCGTGCTGGAACCCATGGCGGGCAAGATCATCCACTGCGGCGCCTCGGGTGCCGGCCAGGCCGCCAAGGTGTGCAACAACATGGTGCTCGCGGTGCAGCAGATCGCGGTCGGCGAGGCGTTCGTGTTGGCCGAGAAGCTCGGGCTGTCCGCGCAATCGCTGTTCGACGTGATCACCGGCGCAACCGGCAACTGCTGGGCGGTACACACCAACTGCCCGGTGCCCGGCCCGGTCCCGACGTCGCCGGCCAACAACGACTTCAAGCCCGGCTTCGCCACCGCCCTGATGAACAAGGACCTGGGCTTGGCGATGGACGCCGTGCGCTCGACCGGTTCAGCGGCTCCCCTGGGCAGCCATGCCGCGGAGATCTACGCCAAGTTCGCCGCCGAACACCCGGGGCTGGACTTCAGTGCGGTCATCCAGACGCTGCGGGACGCCTGAGCGCCGAGTCGGCCGCACCAGTACCGAAGCCAGCAACAACACCAGACCTGCGCCCATCACCGTCAGCGCCACGGCGCGCCGGTCGGAGACCTGGGCCTCACAGTCGCCGACGTAGTCGCTGGCGAGGTAGGAGGCCCCGCCGCGCAGCTGCAGTTGCGCGTTGAACGCATCCACCTGCCGGGCTTGCTCGGCGTTGACGGTGTAGCCGGTGCCGCACTGGATCGGCGCGCCCGCGCGGTCCACCACGCTCAGCGCCAGCGGCATGGCCAGCGCGATCGATGCGCCGATCACCGCGGCCGCGCCGAGCAGCGCCAACCAGACCCGAACCTGCGACCAGGCGGTGCCGGACGCACTCATACCAGCGAACTCCGTTTCTTAGCCACATCCGCCACTTTGGGTCGACACTCGGCTAGTTCAGCAAACTCTCTCGAGGCATGAAACTACACATATAGCCCAGCAGAGTCCACCCGTGGCGAAGGAATGCTGGCCGGGTCACAGTTGTCACGTCAGCTGTGCTGAGCTACTGGACGGCAGCGCAGTTCAGCGAGTTCAGAAGTCGCCGGCAGTGCGGCGCAGTTCATCGATGGCCGCCACCAGCGCCTGCGAGTGCGGCGCGGACATCCCGACGTCGGCGAACACCTTGGCGTTCAGCGTCGCGGTGGCGTCCTCGACGGTGGAGCGGCCCAGTTCGGTGATCTCCACCAGCGTGGTGCGGCCGTCGGTGGGGTGCGGCAACCGGCGTACCAGTCCGCTGGCCTCCAGACGCCGGATGGCGTGCGTCACGCTGGTCACGTGCACCTGCAGCCGGTCCGAGGCCTTGGTGATCGGCAAACTGCCGGCGCGGCTGAACGCCAGCAGACGCAGCAACTCGTAGCGGGAGAAACTCAGGTCGTAGGGACGCAACGCGGTCTCCACCCGGGCCAGCAGGATCTGGTGGGCACGCATCACCGAGGTCACCGCCACCATGCCGTCGGCGACCTCGCCCCAGCCGGCCGCCTCCCAATTGGAGCGGGCCGCCGCGATCGGATCCCGCCCCTCGCCTGTATCGACCATCCGGACATTCATACCGCATGCGCGGTTGGCCAAGGGACGGTTGGCGGCTGCGCCGTTAGTCGAGTTCCAGGGTCAGGATCCGCGGACCGTCCTCGGTGGCCGCGACGGTGTGCTCCCAGTGCGCCGCGCGGGAGCCGTCGGAGGTCACCACGGTCCAGTCGTCGGCGAGCACCCGGGTTTTGACGGTGCCCAGGGTCAGCATCGGTTCGATGGCCAGCACCGAACCGGGTTCCAGCCACGGGCCGCGGCCGGGGGCGCCCTCGTTGGGCAGGAACGGGTCCAGGTGCATCTCGCGACCGATCGCGTGGCCGCCGTAGCCCTCCACGATGCCGTAGCGGCGGGCGTGTTCGGCCTCGGCGGCCCGGGTGCCGCGTTCGATGGCGTGCGAGACGTCGGTGAGCCGGTTGCCCGGCAGCATCGCGGCGATCCCCGCCTCCATCGAGGCCTTGGTGGCTTCCGAGAGCAGTTCGTCGGCCGGGATCAGCGTGCCGACCCCGAAGGTGATCGCCGAGTCGCCGTGCCAACCGGCCACGATGGCGCCGCAGTCGATCGAGACCAGATCCCCCTCGGCCAGGATCTCGTCGGCGGCCGGGATGCCGTGCACGACGCGGTCGTTGACCGAGGCGCAGATGCTGGCCGGGAACCCGTGATAGCCCAGGAACGACGGGACCCCGCCGCCGTCGCGGATCACCGACTCAGCCACCCGGTCCAACTCCAGGGTGGAGACCCCGGGGACCGCGGCCTCGCGCACCGTGCGCAACGCCTTGGCGACCAGCGATCCGGCCACCGCCATGGCGTCCAGTTCGCCGGCGGTGCGCTGCGGCACCACCTTGCGGCTGCGGAGACGGGGAAACTGAGCCATGACCGGCGAGCGGCTAGCGGCCGAGCGCGGCCAGGGCGCGGGCGAAGACCTCATCGAGCCCGCCGACCGCGTCGACGGTCTTGACGGCGTCGGCATAGAAGTCCAGCAGCGGCGCGGTCTCGGCGCGGTAGACCTTCATCCGGTGCCGGATCACGTCCTCGGTGTCATCGGCGCGGCCCCGGCCCTTGAGCCGTTCCACCAGTTCGTCCTCGGGAACCTTGAACTCGAGCACCGCATCCAGGCGCTGCCCGCGCCGGGACAGCATCTCGGTCAGCGCCTCGGCCTGCTCCACCGAGCGCGGGAAGCCGTCCAGGATGAAACCGTTGGCCACGTCGGCGTCGTTGAGCCGATCGTCGACCAGCGCGTTGGTCAACGAGGCCGGGACCAGGTCGCCGGCGTCGAGGTACTGCTTGGCCTGCAGGCCGAGTTCGGTGCCGGTGCTGATGTTGTGCCGGAACAGATCGCCGGTGGAGATCTGCGGGACACCGAGCTGCTCGGCCAACTTGACCGCTTGGGTTCCCTTGCCCGCACCGGGCGGACCGAGCAAAACGATTCTCACTTCAGGAACCCTTCGTAGTTGCGCTGCATCAGTTGGCTCTCGATCTGCTTCACGGTGTCCAGACCGACGCCGATCATGATCAGCACGGCCACACCGCCGAACGGCAGGTTCTGCAGGCTGGCTCCGCTACCCATCTGCAGGAACACGTTCGGCAGCACCGCGATCACACCCAGGTAGATCGAGCCGGGCAGGGTGATCCGATTCAGCACGAAGCGCAGGTAGTCGGCGGTGGGTCGGCCGGGCCGGATGCCGGGAATGAAGCCGCCGAACTTCTTCATCTCGTCGGCGCGTTCGTCGGGGTTGAACGTGATCGACACATAGAAGTAGGTGAAGAACACGATCAGGCCGAAGTAGATCGCGACGTAGATCGGGTCGGACGGGTTGGTCAGGTGGTTGGCGACGAAGGTCGTCCACCAGCCGCCGCTGGACGGATTGCCGCCACTGACCAGCTGGGTGACCAGATGCGGGATGTAGATCAGCGACGAGGCGAAGATGACCGGGATGACGCCGGCCTGGTTGACCTTCAGTGGCAGGTAGGTCGAGGTGCCGCCGTACATCCGCCGGCCGACCATACGCTTGGCGTACTGCACCGGGATCCGGCGCTGACCCTGCTCGACGAAGATGACGCCGATCAGGATGGCCAGCGCGGCCGCGCAGACCGCGGCGAAGGCCGGGCCACCGCGGTCGTCCAGGATCAGCTTGCCCTCGGCCGGGATGCGCGCGGCGATACCGGCGAAGATCAGCAGCGACATGCCGTTGCCGATGCCGCGCTCGGTGACCAGCTCGCCCATCCACATCACCAGGGCGGCACCCGCGGTCATCACGATCACGATGACCACCAGGGAGAAGACGCTGGCGTCGGGCAGGATCTCCAGGTCGCAGTCGACCAGCAGACCGCCGTTGGCGGCCAGCGCGACGATCGAACCGGCCTGCAGCATCGCCAGCGCGATCGACAGGTACCGGGTGTACTGCGTCATCTTGGCCTGGCCGGCCTGACCTTCCTTGCGCAGCTGCTCGAAGCGCGGGATCACCACGGTCAGCAGCTGCACGATGATGCTCGCGGTGATGTACGGCATGACACCGACCGCGAACACCGAAAGCTGCAGCAGCGCGCCACCGGAGAACAGGTTGATCAACGAGTAGATCTGCGCCGAATCGCTACCACTGATCTGGTCGATGCACTGGTTGACGTTGCGGTAGTTGACCCCGGGCGAGGGCAGCGAGGCGCCGACGCGGTAGAGCACCACGAGGCCTAGCGTGATGAGGATCTTGCGCCGTAGGTCGGGTGTCCGCAGCGACGAGATGAAAGCCGAGAGCACTCTTCCTCCTGGGCAGCCGGGCGTCTGCCGGGGCGTGCCAATGCGGCTGGTCTGGCCAGCGTTCGGTTTCGTCCTATGCGACGCGGCGATCTCAGTGGAGTGGACGCGCGCGTCAAACAGTCTACGAGAGTAACAGTTGCGTTCCCGAACTCCGGCAGCACGGCGGCCGCCAGGCAGGGCGTACACTCCTTATACAGGCTAATCAATTCGCATGGTTGATCCAGGCAGGGGAAACTCGACATGGCACGTACCGATTCGGACACCTGGGATCTGGCCTCCAGCGTGGGCGCCACCGCGACCATGGTGGCCGCCGCCCGCGCGGTGGCGAGCCGGGCCGAGAACCCCGCGATCGACGACCCGTACGCCGCACCCCTGGTGACTGCGGTCGGCGTCGACTTCTTCAGCCGGCTGGCCACCGGCGAGCTCAGCGTCGACGAACTCGACGGCGGTGACGCCCCGCTGGGCATCGGCAGGTTCGCCGACGCGATGGCCGCGCGCACCCGGTTCTTCGACGACTTCTTCGCCGACGCCACCGCGGCCGGCATCCGGCAGGCCGTCATCCTGGCGTCGGGGCTGGATGCCCGCGGCTACCGGTTGGACTGGCCGGCCGACATGGTGGTCTACGAAATCGACCAGCAGGCGGTGATCGACTTCAAAGTCACCACCCTGGCCGAGCTGGGCGCGACCGCGCGCACCGAGTTGCGCACCGTGGCGGTCGACCTGCGAGAGGACTGGCCGGCCGCGCTGACCGCGGCCGGATTCGTCGCCGACTCCCGCACCGCCTGGATCGCCGAAGGCCTGTTCGGCTACCTGCCGCCGCAGGCCCAGGACCGGCTGCTGGATCAGGTCACCGAGTTGAGCGCACCGGGCAGCCGGTTGGCCGTCGAAGGCGTGCCCGCGCAGCACAGCGCCGACGACGACGAAGTCCGGACCAAGATGGCCGAATCGGCCGAACGTTGGCGCCGGCACGGCTACGACATCGACTTCGCCGAACTGGTCTTCCTGGGCGACCGCGCCGAGATCGCCGACTACCTGCTCGGTCACGGCTGGACCACCTCGGCGGCCACCAGCCGCGACCTGCTGGCCCGCTACGGCCTGGCGCCGCTGGAACCCGACGACGGGTTCGGCGACATCCTCTACTACACCGCCACGAAATGACCGCGACGACGTCAGGAGCACACCGATGACCCGCAGCGACGGCGACACCTGGGATCTGGCCTCCAGCGTCGGGGCCACCGCGACGTCGGTGGCCGCATCCCGCGCGTTGGCCAGCCGCGGCGCCGAGCCGCTGATCAACGACCCGTACGCGGCGACGCTGGTGGCCGCGGTCGGCCTGCCGCACTTCATCCGGGTGGCCAACGGCGAGATCGACTTCGACGACGATCCGCTCTACGACGGCCGGCAGCAGTTGGAGCAGATCGCGGTGCGCACCCGCAACTTCGACGACTTCTTCATCGACGCCGCTGCTTCCGGGATCCGGCAGGCGGTGATCCTGGCTTCGGGCCTGGACACCCGCGCCTACCGGTTGGACTGGCCGGCCGACACCGCGGTCTACGAAATCGACCAGCCCGCCGTGATCGACTTCAAGACCCAGGTGCTGGCCGACCACGGCGCCCGCCCGGCCGCCGGGCACGCCACGGTGGGCATCGACCTGCGCGAGGACTGGCCGGCCGCGCTGACCGCCGCGGGCTTCGATCCGAGCCGGCCGACGGCCTGGATCGCCGAGGGATTACTGATCTACCTACCGCCGGAAGCCCAGGATCGACTGTTGGACAACATCACTGCGCTCAGCGCGCCGGGCAGCCGGCTGGCCACCGAGCACATGGACGCGCGCGCACTGACCGGCGAATGGGCCCGCCGGCTGACCGAGCGGGGCCGCCGGCACGGCTCGTCGGTCGACCTGGAAGCGCTGTTCTACAACGGGGAGCGCACCTCGGCTGCCCAGCACCTGAGTCAGCAGGGCTGGCAGGTGCGGATCGTACCGACCGCAGAGGCCTACGCCGCCAACGGTTTCGAACCGCCGAACAACGAGCTGACGGCCATGATCGGCGATTCCGGCTATCTGTTCGCGACGCTGGGTTAGGGGATTTCGATGGCGCGCACAGATGACGATTCCTGGGATCTGGCGTCCAGTGTCGGGGCCACCGCGACCATGGTCGCGGCCGCCCGCGCATTGGCGACCGCCGATCCGCAACGACTGATCGACGATGTGTTCGCCGCACCATTGGTACGCGCGGTAGGGCTGGAGTTCTTCGTCAACATGGTCGACGGCACCCTGGACCTGAGCCGGTTCCCGGACCACACCCCGGAGCGCTCCCAGGCCATGGTGGACGGGATGGCGTTGCGCACCAGGTTTTTCGACGAATACCTGCTGGCCGCCACCGGCCGCGGGATCCGGCAGGTGGTGATCCTGGCCTCGGGTCTGGATGCCCGCGCCTACCGACTGGACTGGCCGGCCGACACCGTGGTGTACGAGATCGACCAGCCCGCCGTGATCGAGTTCAAGACCGAGACGTTGGCCGCCCTGGGCGCCGAACCCACCGCGACCCGGCGCACCGTGGCCATCGACCTGCGCGAGGACTGGCCGGCCGCGCTGACCGCAGCCGGCTTCGATCCGAGCCGGCCCACGGCGTGGGTGGCCGAGGGACTGCTGATCTATCTGCCCGGCGAGGCCCAGGACCGGTTGTTCGACCAGATCACCGCGTTGTCGGCGCCGGGCAGCGCGGCCGCGACCGAATATGTGCCCGGTATCAGCGATTTCGACGCCGAGAAGGCCAAGGAGTTCGCCGACGAGCTGCGCCAGAACGGTCTGGACCTGGATATGTCGTCGCTGGTGTACAGCGGCCAGCGCAGCCACGTGATGGAATATTTGGCCGAAAAGGGTTGGCAGGTCAGCGGATCACCGCGCGCGCAGCTGTTCACCCAGGCCGGGCTGGCGGTGCCGCCCGCCGAGGAACGCGATCAGCTCGGCGAGATCGTCTACGTCAGCGCCTCTTTGTAGTCCAGCTGGTCGGGCGCGTCCGCGGTACCGGGGATCTCGGTGCCGCCGATCGGGCAGCGTGCGGTCTCCGGCAGCCCGAACAACGCCAGTGCGCCGATCACACACGCACCCATCATGTAGTACGCCGGTACCAGATTGTCGCCGGTGAGGTTGACCAACCAGTCGTTCACCGCCGGTGCGGTGCCACCGAACAGCGACGTCGACACGTTGTAGGCGATCGCGAACCCGGCGTAGCGCACCTGGGTGGGGAACATCGCCGGGAAGGTGGCCGAGATGGTGGCCAACTGCGGCACGTACAGCAGACCCAGGATGGCGAAGCCGAGCAGCGCGCCCCACACCCCGGTACTCATCAGCAGGAACGCCGGGATGACCGCGACGAACAGCCCGATCAGCGAGAACCACCACAGCGGTTTGCGGCCCACCCGATCCGAGAGGTGACCGGCCCACGGCAGGAACACCATCATCGACAGCATCCCGATAATCGGCACCAGCAGCGACATGTCGCTGCTCAAACCGATGGTGGTGCCCAGGTAGGTGGGCATGTAGGTGAGCAGCGTGTAGTTGACCACGTTGAGCGCCACCACCAGACCACCCAACCGCAGGATCGGCGGCCAGAACTGGCTGAGCAGGCTCTGGAACTCGCCGCCGAAGCTGCGTTTGGTCTGGTCGTGCTGCTCGAGTTCCTGGAAGATCGGGGTTTCGTCCAACCGGGTCCGCAGGTAGATCCCGACCAGGCCGAGCGGCGCGGCGACCAGGAACGGCAGTCGCCAGCCCCAGTCGTGCATGGCGGCGTCGTCGAGCAGCATCGAGACCCCGAGCATCAGCAGCGCGCCCAGCGAGAAGCCGGCCAGCGTGCCGAACTCCAGGAACGAGCCCAGCATGCCGCGGCGGCGGGCGGGCGAGTATTCGGCCATGAAGGTGGCCGCGCCGCCGTATTCACCGCCGGTGGAGAAGCCCTGGACCATCCGCAACAGCACCATCAGTACCGGCGCCCAGAACCCGATCGAGTCGTAGCTGGGTACCAGTCCGACGCACAGCGTGGCACCGGACATCAGCAGGATGGTCACCGCGAGCACCTGCCGGCGGCCGAGTCGGTCTCCGAGCGGCCCCCACACCAGCCCGCCGAGCGGACGGACCAGGAAGGACACCGCGAACGTCATCAACGCCAGCAGGGTGGCGCTCTCGGTGTCCCCCGGGAAGATCGCGGCCGAGATGTAGCTGACGCCGTAGGCGTAGATGCCGTAGTCGAACCATTCGGTGGCGTTGCCGATCGCCGATGCCGCAATGGCCCGTCGGAGTACTTCCGGTGGCGGCTGAGGATCTTCGGCCGGGGCGGCGGGCTGTTCCTCGGTTGACACGAACGGGTTCCCTTCGGGTCCGGACGACCCTCCCCCCGCGCCCCGTTTGGGGCTTGGCCGCCGTACTGGCGTTCCAGTCGAACCTAACCCAGCAGATCGCAGAACTCCACCGCCGACACGCTCGGCTAGAACTCGCGCCGCCCCAACCACAGCGCATTACTGCCGGCGTAGCTGCTCTGGGCCTGCTCGATCGCGGTGGTCAGGGAGCGAATTGCCAACCTGCCGAACCACTCTGGCAGCGATGCCGCGGCCGGTTGCGATGATTGCCGGGGCCGCAACATATCCCGCAGCGACGAACTGGGATAGCGGTGCACGGTTACGTCCGCGTCCGGGTCGATGCCGGCCAGCACCTTGGCCCGGCGCAGCGCGGTGCGCAGGCCGCCGAGTTCGTCGACCAGTCCGCGTTCCTGCGCGTCGGCGCCGGTCCAGATCCGGCCGCGGGCGACCTGTTCGACGGCGTCGACGTCGAGTTTGCGCCCCTCGGCGACCCGGGCCACGAAATCGCGGTAACACAGGTCGGCCTCGGCCTCCACGGCGGCCTGCTGTGCCGCGGTGAACGGCGCATCCGGCGACCAGGCGTCGGCGTTGGTGTTGGTGCGCACACCGTCGGATCCGATTCCCAATCGGGTCTTCAGGTCTCGGGTTACCAGCTTGCCGGTTAGCACCCCGATCGAACCCGTGATGGTGCCCGGGTTGGCCACGATCGCACTGGCCGGCGTCGCGATGTAGTAGCCGCCGGAGGCCGCGACCGCACCCATCGACACCACCACCGGGGTGCCGGATTCGATGGTGCGTCCCACCTCGCGCCAGATGGTTTCCGAGCCGTTCACCGACCCACCCGGGCTGTCGATGCGCAGCACGACGGCGGCCACGTCGTCGTCGTGCGCGGCCTCGCGCAGCGCGGCGGCGATCACGTCGGCGCCCGCGCTCGAACGTCCCACCGGCAGTAGCTGCGGTGCGCCGCGGCCACTGACGATCTGGCCATCGACGCTGATCACCGCCAGGGTGGGTTTGCCACCGAAGCCCGGCAGCGACGGCGTCGGCAAACTCGGCCGGGCGCTCGCGGCGTACCGGTACAAAAACAGCCGCGGCGGGGCGTGCTTGCCGTCCGGGTCACCGAGGTCCGGGGTGATGCCCGGCGCGCCGGACAACTCGGCGATCCGGGCGTAGGCCTGGTCGCGGAAGCCGAGCCGGTCCACCAGACCGGCGGCCAGCGCGTCGTCGCGCAGCAAGGGGGCCCGGTCGGCCAGCGCGTCCAGTTCGGCGGCGTCGATCTTGCGTGCCTCGGCGACCGCCTGCCAGACCTGGGTGTGCAGGCTTTCCAGCAGCCGGGCGTCGGCTTCCCGGTGCGCGTCGGTGTAGCCGTCCTGGGTGAACACGTTGGCCGCCGACTTGTACTCGCCGCGCGTCACGAACTGGGCTTCGACACCGAGCTTGTCCAGTGCCTCGCGCAGGAAGAGCGCACTGGAGGCGAACCCGATCAGCCCGACGGTGCCGGACGGAGCCAGCCAGATCTCGCCGAACGCGGTGGCCAGGTAGTAGGACAGCGTGCCGGGGTAGGTCTCGGCCCACACCACCGACGGCTTGCGGGCGGTGAACGCGGCCACCGCCTCGCGCAGCTCCTGCACCACCGCGGGGGCTGCGGCCGGCAACTGAACCCGTGCGATCAGACCCGCCACCCGGTCATCTTCAGCAGCGCGGTGCAGCGCTTCGACCGCGTCGGCCAACAGCATCGGCCGGCGCGCACCGGCCAGGCTGGACAGCAGCACGACCGGCTCGAAACCGGCCGATTCCGGCGGCGGGGCCTGCAGGTCGAGTTCCAGGATGCAGCCGGCCGGGACGCCGTTGTGCCGCGCGGTGTCGATCTTGGTGACCAGTGCGCGCAGGTCGTCGGAGCCGGGCAGTCCGGACAGGAAGGAAAGCATGTCGTCGACCCTAGTGGGTGTCGAACAAGCCAGACGTCGTCGCGGTCAGCGACCCACCAGTGCCGCGTACTCCGGGCAGTAGATACCGACCGAGGCGCGCAGCAGCCCGACAGCCTGGCCGCGGGTCAGGCCGCCGTTCTCGAGTTGGGTCAGCACACCGCGCACCGTGGGCGCGGCGTTCACGTTCTTCTTCAGACCGGTGTCGAGCAGGCTGCACACGCCGCGCCCGATCGCGGGCACGTCCTCGTCGGGTTGGGTCTCGATCTCGAGCGCGGTGACCGCGTCGATGAAGCGTTGATCGTCGTTGCTGGCCTGCGCCGAACCGGCGCCGAACAGGGCCACCGCGCACAGGCCGGCGAGCAACCCGGGCAGGGCGATCCGACGTGTCATGACTGGCTCCTCTGCAAAGCGACGGGCTCGATCTTAGCCTGCCGGTTCATCGGTGCACATGTGACAGTAGTTACGTTAGCCGAGCTAAACACACCCGTTGGGCGCCGCATGAAGCGGCCCCGGAATGGGTATTTTCTTTGACATGTCAACCAAACGGAAGTTACTCGGAATGTTGTCGGCCGGCGCTGCAGCCCTGGCGTTCTCGCTTGCTCCGGTGGCTCCGGTGGCCACGGCCGCCCCCGGCGGTGACGGTTGCGTCAACGGTGTGTGCGGCAGCGGCGACATCAACGGCGGCCACGGCTGCACCGCCGACGGGGTGTGCGGCCACGGCGGACCCAACGGTGGCGGCGGCTGCGTGCCCGGCGTGGGCTGCTTCGACTTCACGCTCTGAGCGCCCGAGACGACGAAACCCCCGCCCGGTGGGCGGGGGTTTCGTGGGTAGAACAGCGTTACAGCTCGGTCGCGCTACCGCCGGCGGCGGTGATCGCCTCGCGGGCGCTGGCACTGAACTTGTTGGCGGTGACGTCGACCTTGACCGACAGCTTGCCGTCGCCGAGCACCTTGACCAACACGTTCTTGCGGACCAGGCCCTTGGCCACCAGCTCGTCGACACCGATGGTGCCGCCCTCGGGGAAGGCCTTGGCGATGTCGCCGACGTTGACCGGGGCGTACTCGGTGCGGAACCGGTTGCGGAAGCCCTTGAGCTTGGGCAGCCGCATGTGGATCGGCATCTGCCCACCCTCGAAGGTCACCGGCACGTTCTTGCGCGCCTTGGTGCCCTTGGTGCCGCGCCCGGCGGTCTTGCCCTTGGAGCCCTCACCGCGACCGACGCGGGTCTTGGCCTTCTTGGAGCCGGGAGCCGGCTTCAGATCGTGCAGCTTGATGACACTCACTTGCCGACCTCCTCGACCTCGACGAGGTGATGCACCACGTTGATCAGCCCGCGGGTCTGCGGGTTGTCCTCGCGCACCACCGACTGGCGGATCTTGCGCAGGCCCAGGGTGCGCAGGCTCTCACGCTGCCGCCAGCGGGCGCCGATGACGCCCCGCACCTGGGTGATCTTCAGTTGCTTGTTTTCCGAGCTCATGTCTACTGGCTTCCTTCACGCGCCGCGGCCGCAGCCAGCGCTTCGCTCTCGCGACGGGCCCGCAGCATGCCGGCCGGCGCGACGTCCTCGATCGGCAGGCCGCGACGGGCCGCCACCTCTTCGGGGCGCTGCAGCATCTTCAGCGCGGCCACCGTGGCGTGCACCACGTTGATCGCGTTGTCGCTGCCCAGCGACTTGGCCAGGATGTCGTGCACGCCGGCGCATTCCAGCACCGCACGCGCCGCACCACCGGCGATCACACCGGTACCGGAGCTGGCCGGGCGCAGCATCACGACACCGGCAGCGGCCTCGCCCTGCACCGGGTGGGTGATGGTGCCACCGATCAACGGCACCCGGAAGAAGTTCTTGCGAGCCTCTTCGACGCCCTTGGCGATCGCGGCCGGAACTTCCTTGGCCTTGCCGTAGCCCACGCCGACCATGCCCTTGCCGTCGCCGACGATCACCAGCGCGGTGAAGCTGAACCGGCGACCGCCCTTGACCACCTTGGAGACGCGGTTGATCGTGACGACCCGCTCCAGATAGTTGTTCTTGTCGCGGTCGTCGCGGCCACCACGGCCACCACGGTCGTCGCGGCGACCCCGGCCACCGCGGTCGTCACGACCGCCGCGCTGGGTGTCGGTACGGGTGCCCGCGGTCGGGGCACTGGTGTCGGCAACTGCCGCACCCGAAGTCTGCTCCGCCATCATGCGGTCCTTCCGTTGTCAGTCATCAGAACTGGAGTCCGTTCTCGCGGGCGGCGTCGGCCAGCGCAGCGATGCGCCCACCGTAGGTGTAACCGCCGCGGTCGAACACCACGGCTTCGATACCCGCCGCCTTGGCGCGCTCGGCGATCAGCTGACCGACCCGCACGCTGTGCGCCTTCTTGTCGCCGTCCACGCCACGCACGTCGGCCTCGATCGACGACGCGGCGGCCAGCGTGGTGCCGGTCAGGTCGTCGACGAGCTGGACGTGGATGTGCCGCGACGAGCGGTTGACCACCAGGCGCGGCCGCTCTGCGGTGCCGGCCACCTTCTTGCGCAGCCGGGCGTGCCGACGCAGCCGGGCCACCCGGCGGGTCGCCGAGATGTTCTGGCCGACCGGCTTGCGCTTGGCCGTGGTTTCTGTCTGAGCCATTGCTACTTACCTGTCTTTCCGACCTTGCGGCGGATCTGCTCACCCTCGTAGCGGATGCCCTTGCCCTTGTACGGGTCCGGACGCCGCAGACGACGGATGACCGCCGAGATCTGGCCGACCTTTTGCTTGTCGATACCCGACACCGAGAACTTCGTCGGCGTCTCCACTGCGAAGGTGATGCCTTCGGGCGCCTCGATCACCACCGGGTGGCTGTAGCCGAGCGCAAACTCCAGGTTCGAGCCCTTGGCCACCACGCGGTAACCGACACCGAAGATCTCCATTTTGGTGGTGTAGCCCTCGGTGACCCCGGTGACCAGGTTGGCGATCAGGGTGCGGGACAGCCCGTGCAACGAACGGTTCTCCCGCGCGTCGTTGGGGCGGGTGACCACGATGGCACCGTCGTCATCGCGAGCCACCACGATGGGCTCGGCGACGTCGAGGTTCAGGGTGCCCTTCGGGCCCTTGACGGACACGTTCTGCCCGTCGATCGTGACGTCGACCCCGGCGGGAACCGGGACCGGCTGCTTTCCAATACGCGACATAGTCTGCTGACTCCCTATCCGCTACCAGACGTACGCGAGGACTTCGCCGCCCACGCCCTGTCGTGATGCCTGGCGGTCGGTGAGCAGACCCGAGGACGTGGAGATGATCGCCACGCCCAGGCCGCCGAGCACCTTGGGCAGATTGGTGGACTTTGCGTAGACCCGCAGGCCGGGCTTGGACACCCGGCGCAGGCCGGCGATGCTGCGTTCCCGGCTGGGGCCGTACTTGAGTGAGACGACCAGCGACTTGCCGACCCGAGCATCCTCGGTGCGGTAGTCGGAGATGTAACCCTCGCGCTTGAGGATCTCGGCGATGTTCGCCTTGATCTTGCTGTGCGGCAGGGTCACCTCGTCGTGGTACGCCGAATTGGCGTTACGCAGACGCGTCAAGAAGTCTGCGATCGGATCCGTCATGGTCATGACAGGTGTGTCACCTTCCTCGCGGCGGTTCCCACTCCCAGTGGAGCGGGCCTACCGCGCCCTTACTTTGGGGTAAATGGTCTCGTTGGTTACCAGCTGGACTTCTGCACGCCCGGCAGTTCGCCGGCATGCGCCATCTCGCGCAGGCAGATGCGGCACAGCCCGAACTTGCGGTAGACCGAATGCGGACGACCACACTTGTTGCAACGCGTGTACGCGCGCACCTTGAACTTCGGCTTCTTGTTGGCCTTGTTGATCAGAGCCTTCTTTGCCATCTGCTCAGTTCTCCTTGAACGGGAAGCCGAGGGCCCGCAGCAACGCCCGGCCTTCGTCGTCGGTCGTCGCCGAGGTGACGACGGTGATGTCCATGCCGCGCGGGCGGTCGATTGAGTCCACGTCGATCTCGTGGAACACCGACTGCTCGGTCAGGCCGAAGGTGTAGTTGCCGGTGCCGTCGAACTGCTTGGGGCTCAGGCCACGGAAGTCGCGGATACGGGGCAGCGAGATCGAGATCAGCCGATCCAGGAACTCCCACATCCGGTCGCCGCGCAGCGTGACGCGGGCGCCGATCGGCATGCCCTCACGCAGCTTGAACTGGGCGATGGACTTGCGGGCCTTGCGGATCTCCGGCTTCTGGCCGGTGATCAGCGCCAGGTCGTTGACCGCGCCGTTGATCAGCTTGGCGTCGCGCGCGGCGTCGCCGACGCCCATGTTCACGATGACCTTGACCACGCCCGGGATCTGCATGACGTTGTCGTACTTGAACTCGTTGTTCAGCGCGTCCTTGATCTCGTCGCGGTAGCGCTGCTTCAGCCGGGGCTGAACCTTCTCTGCAGTGGTCATGACTTGATGTCCTTGCCATTGGTCTTGGCGATACGAACGCGCTTGCCGGTGGTCTCGTCGACGCGGTAGCCGACCCGGGTGGGCTTGCCGTCGGAGTCGACGACCATCACGTTGGAGACGTGGATCGGCGCTTCTTGGGTCACGATGCCGCCGGACTGCGCACCCCGCTCGTTGGCCGAGACCGCGGTGTGCTTCTTGATCCGGTTCACGCCCTCGACGAGCACCCGGTTACGGGCCGGGTAGGCCTGGATGACCTTGCCCTTGGCGCCCTTGTCCTTGCCGGCGATGACCAGGACGGTGTCGCCCTTGTGGACCTTCATTTACAAAACCTCCGGAGCCAGCGAGACGATCTTCATGAAGCGCTTCTCCCGCAGCTCGCGACCCACCGGGCCGAAGATGCGGGTACCGCGCGGATCGTTGTCAGCCTTGATGATCACGGCCGCGTTCTCGTCGAACTTGATGTAGCTGCCGTCGGCGCGCCGACGTTCCTTCACGGTGCGGACCACGACGGCCTTCACGACGTCACCGCGCTTGACGTTGCCGCCCGGGATGGCGTCCTTGACGGTCGCCACGATGACGTCGCCGATGCCGGCGTAACGCCGCGACGAGCCGCCGAGCACGCGGATGCACAAGATCTCCTTGGCGCCCGTGTTGTCGGCGACCTTCAGCCGCGATTCCTGCTGAATCACTCGATCTCCTCAGACCTGGTTTTCGTGTGCACGACAGAACACCGGCCTGCGGTGTGAAGGCAGGCGAATAACCTGTCGTGCGCGGTCTTCGTCACCGAAAGGCACGCGGGGTCATCGCCAGATGACCGAGGTCTGCCCACGGCAACCCCCTGAGTCTAGGCGAGATGCCGCGATGCACCAAATCAGCGCTGGTCCGGGGGTGCGGCCAGGTCAGTCCCGGGCGAAGGCCGCGGCGATCTCGCGGGCCACGTCGACGTAGTCGGCGGCCGAGATGTCGACGACGACCTTGGCGATGGTCCCGCCGGTGAACTCGAACGGCGCAGGGTAGGCACTGAACACGGCCTGCCCGGAGTTGCGGCCCACCGCGATGGTGTTGCCGGCCAGTCCGAAGGTACCCGGATGCACCCGCACATTGGCCCGGGTCGCGACGACGACGTCGTCGACGTAGAGCGACACCTCACCGAGTGGGGTGTGGCTGCCCTCGACCGTGCCGGTGCGCTGATAACGCACGCCGAACACATGGCTGCCCAGCGGCACCGCATCCGGGGCGGTGACCCGTTGCTCGTCCTCGCCCATGAAGTTGTAGACGTAGTCCAGCCGGCCCTCGGCGATAAACAACACGTGACCGCCGTGACCGCCGCCGTGTTTGAACAGCACGCCTTCGGCCTCGGCGGTCTCCACCGTGACTTCGGCCAGGATCGAGAACGACTGACCGCGCAGTTCCACCGCGGCGCCCATGCCGACATCGGCGGTGCCCGGGTAGTAGGTGAAGCTCTGCCGCTCCCCCGCCAGGTAGGGCCGCCAGCGTCCCATGGTCTCCACGATGTTCAGATCGGCCAGCGGCAACCCGTTGTACTTCTCGGCCTCGGCGAACCACAGCGCCTGCAGCTCTTCGAGTTTGTCAGGGTGCTGCTCGGCCAGGTCGCGGCATTGGCTGCGGTCGTTCGCGATGTGGAACAGTTCCCAGCGGTCGGACTCGAAGTTGCCCCAACCCGACGGGGTCGCAGCGTGCACGGTGTTGGCGAACCAGCCCCGGTGCCAGATGCCGCGGGTCCCCAGCATGCCGTAGAACTGGGTGTGCTTCCCGGTCGGCATGTCCGGATCTTTCAGTGCGGCAGCAAAGCTCATGCCGTCCAGCGGCTTCTGCGGAACACCGCGCACGGTGGCCGGCGCGGTGATGCCGAGCAGTTCGTAGATCGTCGGGGTGATGTCGCAGACGTTGACGTAGGTGTCGCGGACCTCGCCGTGCGCGTGGATCCCGTTGGGCCAGGAGATGATTGCTGCATCGGCGATCCCGCCTTCATGTGAGGCGTAGCGCTTGTAGAGCTTGTAGGGCGTGTTGAACGCCATGGCCCAGCCGATCGGATAGTGGCCGTAGGTCTCGGGGCTGCCCAGGGTGTCGTAGAACCGCAGGCTTTCCTCGACGGTGTCGATATAGCCGTTGAAGAACTTGACCTCGTTGACCGAGCCGTTGGGCCCACCTTCGCCGCTGGCGCCGTTGTCGGAGATCACCACGACGATGGTGTTGTCGAGCTGGCCGGTTTCGTCCAGATAGTCGAGGATGCGCCCGATTTGGTGGTCGGTGTAGGACAGGAACCCGGCGAACACCTCGGCCATCCGGGCGAACAGTCGCTGCTCGTCATCAGACAGCGTGTCCCACGGCCGTACGGTGTCCTGCTCTGGCCACGGTTGTCCGTCCGGTCCGGTCACATCGGAATACGGGTTGACCGGTGACAGTTCGGTGTCCGGTGGCACGATGCCCAACCGCTTCTGGTTGGCCAGCACGATTTCCCGGTACTGCTCGTAACCTATGTCGAAGCGGCCGGCGTAGCGGTCGGCCCATTCGGTGAACACGTGGTGCGGTGCGTGTCCGGCGCCCGGGCACAGATAGGAGAACCACGGCTTGTCCGGGGCGATCACCTTGGCGTCGCGGATGAACTCGATGGTCTTGTCGGCCAGATCCTTGGACAGGTGATAACCCTGCTCCGGGGTGGCCGGCGGCGGCACCGGATGGTTGTCGTAGACCAACTCCGGATACCACTGGTCGGTTTCGCCGCCGAGGAAGCCGTAGTACCGCTCGAAGCCGCGGGCCAGTGGCCAATGCCGTTTGGTGGCAGCAAGATTGGATTCCTCCAGCGGCGTCAGGTGCCATTTGCCGACGGCGTAGGTGTTCCAGCCGCGCTCGGCCAGCACCTCGGACAGCAACGCGGTCTCGGCCGGGATCCGGCCGTTGCAGTTCGGGAATCCGTCGGTGAACTCTTCGATCGTGGCCATCCCGACGGTGGTCGCGTTGCGGCCGGTGAGCAGCGCCGCGCGGGTCGGGGAACACAACGCGGTGGTGTGGAACTGGGTCAGGCGCACACCGCGTTCGGCGATCCGGCTCATGTTCGGCATGTCGACCAAACCACCGAAGCAGTCCCAGGTGCCGATGCCGACGTCGTCCCACACCAGGTACAGCACGTTGGGTGCGTCCGGCGGTGCGACCGGAGCCGCGTATGGTGTCCAGTCCGGCTCGGAATCGCGGATGTCCAAGGCGATCTTGCCGTTGAACTCGGTCGTCATTGGGGCGAGGTTACCCCGATCCGCGGCCCCACACAGGCGTTTGCCGCCGCCGCGCCTCAGGCCTCCGGCGGTGCCGGGTCGTCCACCCGGTACAGCCGCCAGACCGGTTGACTGTCGCCATCATTGGGGATCTCGAGTTCCAGTGCCGCGATGTCGGCGCCGGTTTCGTACAGCGTCGGGTAGCGCTGGTTGAGCGCATCGGAGACGCCGCGTCCGGTGGGCGGCACCGCCAGCAGATACCGGATGCCGTGGGCCACCGGGTCGTTGAGCAACCGGACGAAGTCCGGATCTGAGGGCACCACGAAGGTCTTGGGCTTGTTCGACGCCGCGACCACCGCGAAGCCGTACACCGTGTCGGTGATGACCGAACTCTCCGGCAGACCCAGATCGTCGAGGTACTGCGCTATCTGACGTTCGGTGCCGAACGTCGCGGCAATCCGGTTCTGCAGCGCCCGGTGCGCGCTGACGTCGTGCGGGTCAGGTGCCAGCACCGCGCCCAGCGCGTACTCCTGCGGCGCGTACTTGGGCAGACTCATACCGAAAGCCGTGACCGGCAGACCGAGCGCGAACACCACCGCCACCACCAGATAGCCGGCCGGTATCCGGCGGGTGGTCGGAGTATCCACTGGTGCAGCCGCGTAGCGGCCCGGCCGCTTGGCGGCGATCTGGGTTCCGTCCGGCACGGCCAGCAGCGCCAGGCAGGCACTGAACGGGATCGCGGCGATGTAGAACCGCAGGAACGGGAACGTCGCGCCGCTGGCGAAGGTGTAGGCCTGGAACGCCAGCACCGCACCGTAGGTCAGGACCGGGACCAGCAGCACGGTCCAGTGCGGCCGGCGCCAGCGCAGCCACCCGGCCCAGGCCAGGATCGGCAACAGGGTGGGCGCCAGCAGCGTGACGCAGACCGCGGCGAACACCAGCCCGCTGCCGAAGTCGGGGGCCGCCGCGCCGCCGGACTGTTCCAGGATCGCGGCGTTGCCGTACTGCGAACTGAACTGCGCGAAGGCGTCCCCGGTGATCAGCCAACTGGCCACCGCCCAGGCCACGAAGGCCGCCAGACCGGGCCCGCTGACCAGGATCACGTCCAGCAGTGCGCGCCGGATCCGGGGCGGACCGGTGGCCCGCAGGTACGTGGTAGTGCCGACCAAAACGGCGGCGGTGGCGATGGTGCCGACCGCGTCATAGCGGGTCAGGTACGCCATCCCCATTGCGATACCGCCGGCCGCGACCAGGTGGTGCACGTCGTCGTCGACCATCCACAGCACCAGTCGGCGGGTCGCCCAGGTCAAGAAGAACAGAAACGCCGCTTCGCTCATCCCGTTGGAGCCGTAGAACACGATCATCGGGTTGAGCGCGAACAGCGCGGTGATCGCGACGACGTAGCCGCGGGGCAGGCCGCGGTCGCTGCCGAATGCGAAGATCTGCACCACGGTGCCGGCCATGAACAGCGCCGACATCACCGAACCGGTGAATGCCCGGGCGGTCAGTTCCGGCCAGAGCGGCGCCAACAGCATCGCCGGGATCTGTGCAATCGCGGTCAGCGGAGTGAAGATGAAACCGATCGCCGCCAGATGTGGATCACGGCTGTAGAGCACGCTTTCGGTGGACTGCACCCGCGACAGCGCGTCGCCGAGGATGAAACCCTGCTGGACCTGCAGCCAGTAACCGACCGCCAGGTAGCCGATCGCGGCCACCCCGAAGATCAGCTGCCGGCAGCGTCGGTCGGTCACGGTTCGCCCGCCGGCTCGGGGTCGGGCTTGGCCGCCAGTCCGTGGAAGGTCTTCTCCCAGTAGGACGGATTCCGGATCAGCTGGTACAGCCCCTTGGCCGCCGCGACACTCATCATCAACCAGAAGGCCGGCACCGTCAGCGCCGGCACCAGCAGGTCGGACCGGTCGTCCTCACGCAGCGCGATCAGGTTCATGTACAGCGTGGCGGTGTTCCCCAACACCAGCGCGATCAGCGCGGGAAAGTAGATGTACCACGGGAACACCGCACCCACCAGGGCCGGTTGCCCGAGGAACCACAGGATGGTGATCAGCCAGAACAGCAGGTTGAGCACCGCGACGATCGGGGTGCCGGCCAACACCAGGTTGAACCGCAGGAAGCTGCGCGGCCCCAGCGTCCGGTAGAGCTTGCGGGGTTGCCGGATGTGCACCAGCCAGGTCTGCAGATAGCCCTTGTACCACCGTGATCGCTGCCGCACCCAGTTGATCGGGTCGCTGTTGGCCTCCTCCAGGGTGGCCGAGTCGATGACGGCGGTGTGATAGCCGGAGGCGTCGATACGCAGTCCGAGATCGGCGTCCTCGGTGACGTTGAACGGATCCCAGGCACCGATCTCGTCGAGCACGGTGCGGCGCAGATGATTTGAGGTGCCGCCCAACGGGATCGGCGACGAACTGTTCATCATGCCGGGCAGCAGATAGCCGAACCACAGCGCGTACTCGGCGGTGAACCAGCCGGTCAGCAGGTTCTGGTGGCCGTTGTGATAGGCCAGTTTGGCCTGCACGCAGGCGATCGTGGCGGGCAGGTCCTGAAAGGCCGCCGCGACCCGGCGCAGCTGCAGCGGCTCGGGCAGGTCCTCGGCGTCGTAGATGGTGACGATGTCACCGGTGGCGAAGTGCAGACCGTAGTTGCAGGCCTTGGGTTTGGTGCGGGGTTCGGCCGGTGGCACCAGAACCGTTGTGATGACGTCGGATTCACCGCATTTGGCGGCGGCCTGGATCGTGACGTCGTCATCGGCCTCCAGCAGCAGCAGCACCTGCAGCTTGTCCCGCGGGTAGCGCAGCGCGTCCATCGCGGCGATCAGGTCGCCGACCACCTCCGGTTCGTCGTAGGCCGGCACCAGGATGGTGTACCGCGGCAGGTCGGCGTCCGGGATGGCCAGGGCCCGCTCGTCGCTGATCGTGATCGGCCGGGTGCGCAGACCCTGCGCGAAGATCAGCACCCGGTCGGCCATGGTCAGGACGTAACCCAGGGTGCACAAGCCGATCAGCACCACCGCGGTGGTCAGCGGCTGCCACACGGCCGCGGCCACGGTGATCGCCAGCAAGGTGAGCAACGTCGGCTTCTGCCAGCCGTAGACCGCCGTCGAGGCCGACTGCAGCGGATGTTCTTCGCGCAGTCCGTTGATCGCCCGGTCCAGCGCGTAGGCCTGCTCGGACGCGCCGATTTCGGGGCTGGTGGTCATTGTGCACCCCCGTCGCGCTGGGATTGCTGGCCCACCAGGGCGCGACCGAACGTGGTGAGCAACCCGGCGTCCTTGTACTCGGGATACTCGTAGAAGCTGGCCGAGGTGCCGCGGAACAGCACGGTGAACATCGCGTTGAGCGTGGGCCCCACCCCGCCGGTGGGTTGCGGGAAGGGCGCGTCGTCCTCGTGGTCGTCCACCGCGATGGCCAGCACCCGGCGGGTCACCGCCCCGTCGGTCCAGGTCCACATCAGGCCGTTCCAGGTGACCAGGATGCGGTCGTCGACCACCGAGAACATCGCACCCTCGACCCCGGATCCCAGGTCCACCGTTTCCACGCCGCTGAGCCGAATACCGCCGACCCGGTAGAGCATCCGGACCGGATAGACGTTGAGCGAGAACGGCCGGGTGGTGGTGACGGTATCCAGCATCAAGGTCCGCGGCCGGCCGTACTTGTCGTGCACCGGGTCGCCCACTTCGGCGACCAGCTTCTGTCGCACCAGCGTGGCGCCCCGGCCGTAGAGTCGGCTGACCCAGGTGTAGGTGCGGGTGTCGCTCACCTGCCAACCCGGCGGCGCCGGCAGCGGTGCGGCGAAGTCGACGGTTTCGGTGCGCGTCGCCGGCGCCACCGTGTCGACCTCGGGTAGCCGCACCAACGCCAGCGCGACGGCGACCACCAACACCAGCGGCACCGCCGACCAGATCTGGTTGGCCGCAAGGGGTTCGACCTTGCGGTCGAGCACCCGCTTGGGTGCACCGCGGCGCGCGGCCAGAAACATCGATGAGCCCACCAGACAGATCGCGGTCAGCGACGGCACGAACTGGTAGACCCACAGCGGGGCGTCCGGTGCGAAGATCGCCAGAACCACCAGGATGAGCAGTCCGACCGCCCAGGCCAGCGTCGAGCCCAGCCAGGCCCGGGTGACGTGGCGTCCGACCGCGACCGCGGTCGCGGTGGCGGCGATGATCAGGGTGACCGCCCCGGCGGCCAGCCGGTGACCGCCGAGGAAGATCACCATCAGGTAGTACGGCAGCGGGAACACCATGAACGCCACCGCCCAGGCCCAGCCGTACCGGATCACCGGACGCAGCCCGAACAGCGCCACGCTGCCGCTGACCACGAACAGCCACATCGCGACCAGGTCCAAGCGCAGCAGATGAAAGTAGAGCCCGTAGCGCGGCAGCAGCACGGCGTGCAGCAGCACGGCCATCACCAGGCCCATCGTGCCCACGATGACGTCGGTCTGCCGGTCGTGGATCGGCAGTTCGGTGCGGTTGCGCCGGGCGATGCCGACCGCGGCCAGCACCGCGGCGACCGGGACCAGCAGCAGATAGCCGCCCACGCCGCCGCCAAGCAGGGTCTGCACCACGCTGGCGATCGAAGCGTGGAACGCCAGCCCGGTGAGCAACACGATGTAGGCCCACCGCAGTACCAGCCGCCAGACCGGCGGCATGCGCTGATACCAGGGCGCACGCGGTGGCGCGGCCTCCGGGGCCGCCGGACTGGGCGCGATCATCTCAGCCGGTCCGCTCCTTGCGCCGCTCGGCCAGCACCCGCCACCCGGTGATCAGCGCGACCGCGGCCAGCAGCCCGCCACCGAGCCACCACCAGGGCGCGGTGCTGGCGTCCGCGACGTCTTCCTGCGCCCCCAACGCGGAGCTGTCGGCAACGTCGATCGCGATCGGATCGCGGTCCGGTACCGAGATCAGGGCCACCCCGTTGATCACCGACCACCGCCGCTCGTCGGAGCCGAGCCAGCTCAGCAGGTCGTCGAGTTGTCCGGGGGCGCCGTTGCTGCTGGCGATGAACAGCGTCCGGTCGCGCTGGTACACCGTCTGCAGCGACGCGAAGCGCAACTCGGGCACCAGGGTCACCGTGGTCGGTTCGCCGGCGTCGTCGAAACCGTCGATGGTGGTCGGTACCGTGTCGGGTTCGCGGATCGGTAACTCGATGTCGGGATGGTCCCACCCGTCGGGCGAGATCAGCACGGCCGGGCCGGCCGCGTCCAGCGCCTCACCGACCGGCACCACGGCGGTGTCGATCGGCAGCGCGCTGAGCCGCTGCAGTCCGGTCATGATCGCCACCGCGCGCACGGTGTCGCCGAACGTGTCGTCGTTGATCCCGACCAGCACGCGCGGCATCAGCGCCTGCGGCAGCGACTGAAACCCTTCCGGGACCGGCGGTCGGGCCGGCCGGCTGGTCACCACGGTCTCACCGTCGATGGTCGGCGTGATGGGCTGGAATTCGCCGCAGCGTCCGGTGTTGCCGGAGATGTTCACCTGCACGGCCAGCGTGGTGAACCGCTGCAGCAACCGGTCCGGCACGTCCACCCAGCGGTCCACCACGCCGTCGGGGGTGGCCGGCCACCGGTCGATCGTCTCGTTGCCGACCGAGGCGACCAGTTGGCCGCCGATGTCGCCGGGCAGCGGTGTGTAGGAGCCCTGCAGGTGCACCCGCAGGTCGTGCGCGGAGCGGCCCAGCCGGGGTCTGGTCCAGCGAAATACCCACCTGCGGGTTCAGCGCAGTGGCGTTCACCCCGGGCTGGCCCAGTTTGCGCAGCGTGGTCTCGTTGCCCGGCAACTGCGGTGTCACGTTGAGCGGACCGGCGACGGCCTTGGAGCTCAGCGCGAACCGGCCCAGGTTGCTGGTCAGCAGCCGGGTCTGGTTCATTAGCTCATGCGCCGGGCCCGCGATCAGCAGCGCCGGTGCGGCCGGGTCGCCGTACAGCGAAACCCCCGGGTCCGCTGCCCTCGGCGATCACCAGGTGTCGCTCGAAGGGCGCTGTGCTGACCGCCGGCGGCTGGTTGCGGTCCCAGCGCCGCACGAAGATCTCCGGGTTCTGCCCGCGGTAGCGGGCCGCCAGTGCGGTCGCCAGCTTGACCGCGGCGTCGGACTCGGCGTTGGTGGGCTGCGCGCCCAGGTGGATCACCGCCCGCCGCAGCACCGGCGGCAGGAAGTCGGCGACCACGGTGGGTTCGGTCTCCCGGCCGGTGAAGCTGACCGACGCCTCGGTCAGCCGCAGCGGGTTGGTCGGGTCCAGGCAGTAGCCGTCGACCGGGAGCAGATAGCTGCGCAGCAGCACCGAGACCGCGTTCTCCTCCACCCGGGCGCCCTGCAGCGGCAGCACCACCGGGCCGGGTACCGGCGGCACCTCCACCCGGGCGAGCACCCGGTCGTCCTGGATCACGGTCAGGGTTCCGCTGCTGACGTTCACCGGGAGTTGGGTGACGGCGTTCAGCGTCGCCGGCGTCATACCGCGAGGTACCGGGATGGTGAGGGTCTCGGTGCCGATCTGCCCGTAGAACAGCACGTCGCGCTCCGAGCCCAGGTCGGTCAGCGCCACGGTCTGCAGGCCGGCCGGCGCGGGTTCGGCCGCGGGATCAGCCGACGCGGTCGGCACCAGGCCGGCCGGCCCGATCGCCAGCACCAGACTGCAGATCAGGGCGCAAATTTGCTGCTTCATCGCAGAAAGAGTAGGCAGTCCGGCGTCGTCGACAGACCAAGTCGCGCGGATGTTATCGAGCGGAACCCGCAGCACCGGTCCGGAAAACCAGAAATGCCCCCGGGAACTTCTCGTTCCGGGGGCATCTGTGGGGCTTTAGACCTACTTGGCCCTCTCCAGCACCTCGACCAGGCGCCAGCGCTTGGTCGCCGAGGTCGGTCGGGTCTCCATCAACGAGACCCGGTCGCCGATGCCGGCGTCCTCGTTCTCGTCGTGCGCCTTGACCTTCTTGGTGGTGCGGATGATCTTGCCGTAGAGCGGGTGCATCTTGCGATCCTCCAGCTCGACGACGATGGTCTTCTGCATCTTGTCGCTGACCACGTAGCCGATGGCAGTCTTACGACGGCCGCGCGGCTTCTCGGTCCGGGGCGTGTTCTTCGGGCCCTTGGCGCCCTCGGTCTTCGTCTCTGCCATTACGCTTCCTCACCTGCGGGCCCGCTGGCCAGGCCCAGTTCACGTTCGCGCAGCACCGTGTAGACGCGCGCAATCTCCTGCCGCACCGTGCGCAGCCGACGGTTGTTGTCGAGCTGGCCGGTCGCCATCTGGAAGCGCAGCTTGAACAGCTCTTCCTTGGACTCGCGGACGCGCTCGGTCAGCTCTTCGTCGGTGAGCTCGCGCAGTTCGCCGGCGGACACTCCCACTGCCATCAGAACTGCTCCTCTCGGGTAACGATGCGTGCCTTGATCGGCAACTTGTGCATCGCGCGGGTCAGTGCGGCCCGGGCGATCTCTTCATTGGGGTAACTCAGCTCGAACAGCACGCGTCCGGGCTTGACGTTGGCCACCCACCACTCCGGCGAACCCTTACCGGAGCCCATCCGGGTTTCGGCCGGCTTCTTGGTCAGCGGGCGGTCCGGGAAGATGTTGATCCACACCTTGCCGCCACGCTTGATGTGCCGGTTGATGGCGATACGCGCGGACTCGATCTGCCGGTTGGTGATGTAGGCGTGCTCGAGCGCCTGGATGCCGTACTCACCGAACGCCACCGTGGTGCCGCCACTGGCTAGCCCACGCTGCCGCGGGTGGTGCTGCTTGCGGTGCTTGACCTTGCGGGGAATCAGCATGACTAGCTCTCCGTGCTCTCTGCTGCCGGTGCCTCCGCCGCGGGTGCGGCGGATGCGGTGGCAGCCGTGTCCTCGGTCGCGGCCCGGCCGGCCTCGGTGCTGGTGGCCGTGGTGCCCGACGAACCGCTGCGACGCGGCCGGCTGCCCGACGGGCGCTCCCGGCGCGGCCGGTCAGCGGCGGGTGCGGCGGCGGCCAGCTCACGCTTGCCACCGACGACGTCGCCCTTGTAGATCCACACCTTCACGCCGATCCGGCCGAAGGTGGTCTTGGCCTCGTACAGGCCGTAATCGATGTCGGCGCGCAGCGTGTGCAGCGGCACCCGCCCCTCGCGGTAGAACTCCGAACGGCTCATCTCCGCACCGCCGAGTCGACCCGAGCACTGCACCCGGATGCCCTTGACGTTGGGCTGACGCATCGCCGACTGGATCGCCTTGCGCATCGCGCGACGGAACGCCACGCGGTTGCTCAGCTGCTCGGCGACACCCTGAGCGACCAGCTGGGCCTGCGCCTCGGGGTTCTTGACCTCGAGGATGTTGAGCTGGACCTGCTTGCCGGTCAGCTTCTCCAGGTCGGCCCGGATCCGGTCGGCCTCGGTGCCGCGGCGGCCGATCACGATGCCCGGACGCGCGGTGTGGATGTCCACCCGCACCCGGTCACGGGTGCGCTCGATCTGCACGTCGGCGATGCCGGCGCGCTCCAGGCCGGTGGCCAGCAGCTTGCGGATCGCGACGTCTTCCTTGACGTAGTCCGCGTACTGCTTGTCGGCGTACCAGCGGGACTTCCAGTCGGTGGTGATACCGAGCCGGAAACCGTGCGGGTTGATCTTCTGGCCCACTACTGCGAGCCTCCCTTCACCTCTGCGGAGGCCTCGGTGGTCTTGGGGGCAGCCTTCTTCGCGGCGGCCTTGCTGGCCTGCGCACGACGGGAACGTGCCGAAGCCGCCGAGTCTGCGCCGCGGCCACCCTTGTTCTTCGGCGGCCGGCTCTCCACGATCACCGTGATGTGGCTGGTGCGCTTACGGATCCGGAACGCGCGCCCCTGCGCGCGCGGCCGGATGCGCTTGGCGGTGGGGCCCTCGTCGGCGTAGACCGTGGCGACCACCAGGGTGGCCGGGTCCAGACCCTCGTTGTTCTGCGCGTTGGCGGCAGCGCTGGCGATCACCTTGGCGACCGGCTCGCTGGCGGACTGCGGCGCCCAGCGCAGGATGTCCAGCGCCTCGGCGACGGACTTGCCGCGGACCAGATCGATGACCCGGCGCGCCTTGGTCGCCGAGACCCGCACGAAACGGGCCTGCGCGGTTGCGGACGGATACTCAGTAGTCGTAGTCATTAGCGCCGCTTACTCTTCCGGTCGTCCTTGATGTGACCCTTGAAGGTCCGCGTCGGGGCGAACTCGCCCAGCTTGTGACCGACCATCGCCTCGGTGACGAACACCGGGACATGCTTGCGACCGTCGTGGACGGCGAAGGTGTGCCCGATGAAGTCCGGGATGATGGTGGACCGACGCGACCAGGTCTTGATGACCTGCTTGGTGTTCTTCTCGTTCTGGACGTCGACCTTCTTGAGCAGATGGTCGTCGACGAACGGACCCTTCTTGAGGCTACGAGGCATCGTCTATTCCTTTCCGGCCTTAGCGCTTCTTGCCGGTGCGCCGGCGTCGGACGATGAGCTTGTCGCTCGGCTTGTTGGGCTTGCGGGTGCGGCCCTCGGGCTTACCCCACGGGCTGACCGGGTGGCGACCACCGGAGGTCTTGCCTTCACCACCACCGTGCGGGTGGTCGACCGGGTTCATCACGACACCGCGGACGCTGGGACGCTTGCCCTTCCAGCGCATCCGGCCGGCCTTGCCCCAGTTGATGTTGGCCTGCTCGGCGTTGCCCACCTCACCGACGGTGGCGCGGCAGCGCACGTCGACGCGACGGATCTCACCCGAGGGCATCCGCAGCGAGGCGTAGGCGCCTTCCTTACCGAGCAGCTGGATGCTGACACCGGCGCTGCGGGCCAGCTTGGCGCCGCCGCCGGGCCGCAGCTCCACGGCGTGGATCACGGTGCCGGCCGGGATGTTGCGCAGCGGCAGGTTGTTGCCCGGCTTGATGTCGGCGTTGGCGCCCGACTCGATCACATCGCCCTGCGAAATGCCTTCCGGGGCAATGATGTAGCGCTTCTCACCGTCCAGGTAGTGCAGCAGGGCGATGTTGGCGGTGCGGTTCGGGTCGTACTCGATGTGCGCGACCTTGGCGTTGACGCCGTCCTTGTCGTGCCGACGGAAGTCGATCACCCGGTAGGCGCGCTTGTGACCGCCACCCTTGTGCCGGGTGGTGATCCGACCGTGCGCGTTACGACCGCCCTTGCCGTGCAGCGGGCGCACCAACGACTTCTCCGGGTGATCACGGGTGATCTCGGCGAAGTCGGAGACGCTGGCACCGCGGCGACCCGGGGTCGTCGGCTTGTACTTGCGAATTCCCATGTCAGTTCAGTCCTCTGATTCCTGGGCCTCAGGCCGGCGTTTCGAACACGTCGATCGGCTTGCTGCCGGCGGCCAGGGTCACGATCGCGCGCTTGGTGCTCTTGCGCTTTCCGAAGCCGGCCCGGGTGCGCTTGCGCTTGCCCTGCCGGTTGGCGGTGTTCACCGAATCGACCTTGACGTCGAAGATCTTCTCGATCGCGATCTTGATCTGCGTCTTGTTCGAATCCGGGTGCACCACGAAGGTGTACACATTGTTCTCGATCAGCCCGTAGGACTTCTCCGAGATCACCGGGGCGAGGATCACGTCGTGGGGGCTGGACAGGCTTGCCATCAGGCCGACACCTCCTCAGTCTGGTTCGCGGCGTTGGCCTCGATGTAGGCGTGCAGCGCTTCGACGCTGAACACCACGTCGTCGGCGTTGAGCACGTCGTAGGTGTTGAGCTGGTCCGGCGAGATGATGTGCACACCGGGCAGGTTGCGGGCGCTGAGCTGGCCGACCTCGTCGGTGCGGCCGATCACCAGCAGCACCTTCTTGTTACCGGTCAGATCGGCCAGGAACGCCTTGGCGCTCTTGGTCGACGGGGTCTGACCGCTGACCAGTTCGGTGATCGCGTGGATCCGGTCGTTGCGGGCCCGGTCGGAGAGCGCACCGCGCACCGCGGCGGCGATCATCTTCTTGGGCGTGCGCTGGCTGTAGTCGCGCGGCTTGGGGCCGTGCACGATGCCACCACCGGTGAACTGCGGAGCGCGGGTCGAACCCTGGCGGGCGCGACCGGTGCCCTTCTGCCGGTAGGGCTTCTTGCCACCGCCGCGGACCTCGCCGCGGGTCTTGGTGGAGTGCGTGCCCTGCCGCTTGGCGGCCAGCTGCGCGGTGACCACCTGGTGCATCAGCGCGATGTTGGGTTCGACGTCGAAGAGGGCGGCCGGCAGTTCGACCGTGCCTTCCTTCTTGCCGTCCGGGGTACGAACGTCGATTGCGAGTGCCATGACTACTTCTCACCTCGTTTGATCGCACTGCGAACCATGACCAGTCCGCCGTTGCGTCCGGGGATGGCGCCCTTGATCAGCAGCACGCCGTTCTCGGCGTCGACCTTGTGCACCTTCAGGTTCTGGGTGGTCACCTTGTCGTTGCCCATCCGGCCCGACATCCGGGTGCCCTTGAAGACGCGGCCCGGGGTGGCACAGCCACCGATCGAACCGGGCCGGCGGTGCACCGCCTGGGCACCGTGGCTGGCACCCTGGCCGGAAAAGCCGTGCCGCTTCATGGTGCCGGCGAAGCCCTTGCCCTTAGAGGTGCCGGTGACGTCGACGTAGCTGCCGTCGGCGAAGATCTCGGCGGTCAGTTCCTGACCCACCTCGTACTCACCGGCCGCGGTCTCGTCGTCGAGCCGCAGCTCGGCGAGGTGCCGACGCGGGTTGACCCCGGCGGCGGTGTACTGACCGGTGAGCGGCTTGTTCACCTTGCGCGGGCTGATCTCGCCGTAGGCGAGTTGCACTGCGCTGTAACCGTCGCGCTCCGGCGTGCGGATGCGCGTCACAACGTTGGGCCCGGCCTTGACGACCGTCACGGGAACGACCTTGTTGTTCTCATCGAACACCTGCGTCATGCCCAGCTTGGTGCCCAGGATGCCTTTACGTGCCATTTCTTGGGTCTCCTACTGGATGTTCACGTCGACGCTGGCCGGCAGATCGATGCGCATCAAGGCGTCAACGGTCTTCGGCGTCGGGTCGAGGATGTCGATCAGGCGCTTGTGCGTACGCATCTCGAAGTGCTCGCGCGAGTCCTTGTACTTGTGCGGAGACCGGATGACGCAGTACACGTTCTTCTCGGTCGGCAGCGGCACCGGACCAACCACGCTGGCGCCGGTACGGGTGACCGTCTCCACGATCTTGCGCGCCGAGGCGTCGATCGCCTCGTGGTCGTAGGCCTTGAGCCTGATGCGGATCTTTTGTCCCGCCACGCTTCTCCTACCTCACTACTCTCTGGCCCCAAGAAGGGCCGCTGGTCTACCCAGTCGTCTCCGGCGCGTACGCGCTCGGATGCCGCCGCTGTTTACCTGTCTGTGGTTCACCGACCCCCGCAATCGGGCGTGTCGCCCGAAATTGATGTTGGGGACCGGACGCGCCCGTGCGGGCGCCGGTCGCGCCCCGAGCAGGCGAACCCGCCGCAAGGCAACCCGAACAGTATGCCCTAGATCGGGCCATGCTCCAAATCCCTGCGGGCGCTTCAGTGGGCCCAGAAATCGCAGTGATGCTGCACGCCGAAATCGGTGCGCAGTTGGTTGCCGCCGAGTTGCAAGGACAGCACCGGAGCGTCGGCGCCGGTGCGGGCCGGCCAGGCTTGGCCGTCGGGACTTCCGGTGGCCACAAACCGGCTCCAGTAGTCGATCATCTGCTCGGACAACTTCTGCTGCGCCGGGTTCAGCGCGGGCGCCCCGCCGACGTCGAACAGATAGCGCAACTCCAGCGAGTGGGTGGCGCCGACGTCGAACGGCACGGCGCGCAGCGGATCCGGCGCCGGCACGGTGCGGTCGTCGAACTGGTAGGTGTAGACCGGCGCGGCCGCCGACAGGTCCGCGGCGATCCGATCGGCGACGCACGCGAACAACCCGTCGGTGACCGCGGCGGCGTACGCCAACGGCACACCGCCGTCGTAGCCGGCGGGTGGGTATTGCGCGGCGATGGCCGCGGCGTCCCGGCCCGGGAACGCTTCGGCCAGCAGCGCCGGATACTGCGCGACGGTCGGCAGCCGGTGCTCGCGCAGATACCGCAGCGCGACGAACAGGGTGAACTCGTCGCGGGTGGTGCCGATCAGCACCGGCACCGGCGCGGCCCGCCCGGCTGCCATCGCGGCCATCGGATCCTCGGGCAGCAGCGGGGTGTCCGCCACCGGTCCGCTGAGCCGCTCCCCGCCCAGCGGGGTGTAGCGCAGCGGCGCGATCAGCGCCCGCGCCGGCAACGCCCGCAGGCAGGCCGCGGCGTGCTCGTCGTCGGGACAACCCAGGCTTTCGGCGTACTCGGCGCTGAGCTGCTGCGCCGCGGGCAGTTCGATCGGGTCCGCACACGGCCCGCTGTGCAGGATCGCGGCGCCGAACAGGCCGGCGGATTCCGGCGAGACCAGGTGGTCGCACACCGAGACCGCGCCGGCGGACTGGCCGGCCACCGTGACCCGATCCGGGTCGCCGCCGAATGCGGCGATGTTGTCGCGCACCCAGCGCAGGGCGGCCTGCTGATCGGCCAGACCGTAGTTGCCGACGGCAGCGTCGGCGCCGAACGCGGGGTGGGCCAGGAAACCGAGTGCACCGAGCCGGTAGTTGACGGTGACCACGACGAGATCACCGCGGGTGGCCAGCCAGGCCGCGTGATAGATGTCGGCGCTGCCGTTGAGGAAGGCCCCGCCGTGGATCCACACCAGCACCGGACGGGCCTCGGCGCCGGTCGGGGTCCAGACGTTGAGCGACAGGCAGTCTTCGTCGGTGCGCAGCCCGAAGCCGGGATCGGCCGCGGTGTCCTGGATGCAACGCGCGCCCGGGCTGGTCGCGTTGCGGATGCCGGACCAGGCCGGCGCCGGTTGCGGCGCGGCCCAGCGCAGCGCACCGACCGGGGCTGCTGCGTACGGAACGCCTTGGAAGAGTCGGTAGCCGGGTTCGACCACTCCGCGTACCGCTCCGGCCGCGGTGTGCACGACGGCCGGGTCGGCCGGCGCCGGCGCCGGCGCCGAGGGGGCCGCGCAACTGATCAGACCCATCGCCGCAGCGATGACCAGGATCCGTCGTAGCGGGCCGCGCCCCACGAGCACCGAGCGTACGGCAGCGGCAGCGCGGGTTTCGGGACCAAAGTCATCCGTTTCCTGGATGTTGTTGCCAAAGCCGGGTTGAATAACTCTAATTCTCTTGACACCCGTCAACTCCCCCAGTCCGCGAGGAGCCGCAATGTCCACCCCGACCGCCACCCGCCCGCAGCCCGAGCAGGGCCTGGTGCTCGCCGACCCGGCCGCCTACGCCGACGACGACCGGTTGCACACCGCGCTGACCTGGTTGCGCGCCAACGCGCCGGTGGCCTGGGTGGACAACCCGCCCCGGTACCGCCCGTTCTGGGCGATCACCAAGCACGCCGACATCATGGACATCGAGCGCGACAACGAACTGTGGATCAGCGCACCGCGGCCGCTGCTGGCGCCGGCCGCGCTGGACGACCGGCTGATGGCCGACCGGGAGGCCGGCATCGGGCTGGAGACGCTGATCCACATGGACGATCCGCAGCACCGCGACGTGCGCAAGATCGGCGCCGACTGGTTCCGGCCGAAGGCCATGCGCGCGCTCAAGGTGCGCGTCGACGAGCTGGCCAAACGCTACGTCGACCGGATGCGCGACATCGGCCCGGAGTGTGACTTCGTCACCGAGATCGCGATCAACTACCCGCTATACGTGATCCTGTCGCTGCTCGGGCTGCCGGAGGACGACTTCCCGCGGATGCTGAAGCTGACCCAGGAGATGTTCGGCGGCGACGACGACGAACATCAGCGCGGCGGCACCCCCGAGGACATGATCGCGGTGCTGCTGGACTTCTTCAGCTATTTCAACGCGCTGACCGCGTCGCGCCGGGAGAACCCGACCGACGACCTGGCCTCGGCGATCGCCAACGGCACCATCAACGGTGCGCCGATGTCGGACATGGAGACCGTGTCCTACTACGTGATCGTGGCCAGCGCCGGGCACGACACCACCAAGGACGCCATCTCCGGTGGGCTGCTCGCCCTGATCGAGAACCCCGATCAGCTGCAGCGGTTGCGCAACGACATGAGCCTGATGCCGCTGGCGGTCGAGGAGATGATCCGGTGGAGCACACCGGTCAAGGAGTTCATGCGCACCGCGACCGCCGACACCGAGGTGCGCGGCGTGCCGATCGCCAAGGGCGAGTCGGTGTACCTGGCGTATGTGTCCGGCAACCGCGACGAGGACGTCTTCGACAATCCGTTCCAGTTCGACGTCGGCCGCGACCCGAACAAGCATGTGTCGTTCGGCTACGGCGTGCACTTCTGTCTGGGCGCGGCGCTGGCCCGGATGGAGATGAACAGCCTGTTCACCGAGCTGATCCCGCGGCTGGAGTCGATCGAGCTGGCCGGCGAGCCGAAACGGTCGGCGACCACGTTCGTCGGCGGCCTCAAGAGCCTGCCGATCCGCTACTCGCTGCGCTGAGCGGGTCTGCCGTAGACGTGTAGGAAACCGGTGACGGCCACCCGCACCGTCTCGCGGTAGTCCGGAGTGGCCAGGGTGCTCAGCTTGGCGGTGACCAACGGGCCGAGCAGCAGCGTGATTGCGGTGGCCCGGTCGAACTCGACGAGTTCGGCCTGGGCCTGCGGGCTGTCGAAGACCGCGTCGAACGGTGCGGCGTACTGCTGGGCGATGCGTTCCCGCAGGGTGCGGATCTCGGAGCTGTCGGAGTTGACCTCGGGCATCTGATCCAGGTCGCGGCCCAGCGCCAGCCAGTTCATCGCGGTCAGCAGCGCCGGCGCCTCGGCGATGTGGTCGGCCCAGGCCAGCAGCAACGCGGTGAGCCGCTCGGCCAGCGTGCCCTCTTCGGGCGGCATCGGCGCCGGCGGGATCATGCTGTGGAAGGCCGCGGCCAACAGGTCGTTGCCGGACGGGAAGTGCCGGTACAGCGTGGCGCGGGCGACGTTGGCGCCGCGCAGTACGGCGTCGACGGTCACCGCGCTGGGACCGCCGGACTGCAGCAGCGCGCTGGCGGCCTCCAGCAGCCGGGCCCGGGAGCGCGCCGGCCGCGGGTCAGTACGCTCGCTGCTCATTCCTCGCGCCCCTCTTGCGAATGCCATCCCCGATCTCTACAAGACTGTTAGTCTCGCACTAAGACTGTTGGTCTCGGCTGAAGGGCGCACCGCATGGTCGATACTTCCGTTCAGCGACCTCAGATTACCGATCCGGACGGTGGGTCCAGCCTGGGTACATCGCGTCGGCGGGTCTGGACCCTGATCGTGGCGTGCCTCGGCGTGCTGCTGGTGATCTCGTCGATGATCGCCTTGAACACCGCGCTGGGCGAACTGGCGTTGGACACCTCGGCCACCCAGACCCAGCTGACCTGGATCGTGGACAGCTACACGCTGGCGATGGCCTGTCTGCTGCTGCCGGCCGGCGCGATCGGTGACCGGTTCGGACGACGGGGCGCGATGGT
Organism: Mycobacterium sp. NGS45; assembly: GCF_059812645.1. Classification (NCBI taxonomy): domain Bacteria; kingdom Bacillati; phylum Actinomycetota; class Actinomycetes; order Mycobacteriales; family Mycobacteriaceae; genus Mycobacterium; species Mycobacterium sp. NGS45. Next base: position 177,052 of record NZ_JCALDB010000009.1, read on the forward strand.
GTTCGGCCTGGTGGTGTTCTGCCTGGCCTCGGCGGCGCCGATCCTGTGGGCCTCCCCCACTGCGCTGATCCTGGCGCGCGCAGCGGCCGGCGTGGGCTCGGCGTTCATCTTTCCGTCCACCCTGTCGCTGTTGACGTCGGCCTATCCGGCCGAGCAACGCACCAAAGCGGTCGGGATCTGGGCCGGGGTGGCCGGCAGCGGCGCGGTGGTCGGCATGCTCGGCACCGGCGGCCTGCTGCACTTCTGGCCGTGGCCGTCGATCTTCTGGGCGTTCACGCTGTCCTCGGCGCTGCTGATCGTGTTGACGTTGACCGTGGGCACCTCACGCGATGCCGAACGCAAGCCACTGGACTGGCGGGGCGCCGTGCTGATCGCCTGCGCGGTGGCACTTTTCGTGTACGGCATGCTGGAGGCCCCGGCGCGCGGCTGGAGCCATCCGATGGTGTGGGGCTGCCTGGCGGCCGGCCTGCTGCTCGCCGGCGTTTTCGGCTATGTCGAACTGCGACAACGGTATCCGCTGTTGGATGTCCGGCTGTTCGGCGATCCGAGGTTCGCCACCGGAGCCGCCGGGATCACCGTCTTCTTCCTGGCGATGTTCGGCTACTTCTTCATGGCCATGCAGTTCATCCAGTTGGTGCTGGGCTACAACCCGATCCAGACCGCAGTGGCGCTGGCCCCGCTGTGCGGCCCGATGCTGGTCCTCTCGGCATTGTCGTTCTGGTATCTGCCCAAACTGGGGCTGCGGCTGGTGGTCTTCGTCGGCCTGCTGCTGGTGGCGGCCGGCTTCTACTGCATGACCTTCACCGAATTGGACTCGCCGTACTGGGATCTCGCCTGGCCACTGATCATCCTGAGCACCGGCGTCGGCTTCTGCACCGCGCCCACCACCACGGCGATCATGACCTCGGTACCGGACGGCAAGCAGGGTGTGGCCTCGGCGGTCAACGACACCACCCGGGAGATCGGCGCGGCGCTGGGTATCGCGTTCACCGGATCGCTGTTGGCCTCGGTGTACACCGATTCGCTGGCGCCACACCTGAACCCGTTCCCACCCGAGGTGCGCGCAGCTGCGCTGCGCTCACTCGGTGAGGCGCTCGGAGTGGCCGAGCGGATGGGACCGTCCGGTGCGCAGTTGGCCGAGCTGAGCAAGGTGGCGTTCCTGGAAGCGGTGGGCGCCACCGGTACCGCGCTGGCGATCGTGCTGGCGGTGGCGGCCACCCTGATCGCGCTGTGGGCCCCGGGCCGCGACGGCCGGCAGCTGGCGCCGATCCGGGCGCTCAGGTCAGCTCGCCGGCGACGAACTCGGCAGCCCGATGAGCCAGCATCACCGTCGTCGCATGCGGACCCCGACTCGGAATCGACGGCATGATCGAGCCGTCGATCACCCACAGTCCGTCCACCCCGCGCACCCGGCAGCGCGCATCGAGCACCGCGTGCGGATCGCCCTCGGCGCCCATCGGCGCGGTGCGGCACAGATGCTGCGAGGTGGACCAGATTGGCTCGCCGACATTCGTTGTGGCCGACAGCATTTCCTTGACCAGCTGAGCACCGGACCGCAGTGCGGCCAGATCGGCCGGGTCACTGTCGTAGCGGTGCTCGATGCGCGGCGGGACGGCCGGATCCGGCGAGGTCAGGGTGAGCCGACCGCGCGAGTTCGGCTTCATCAGCGCCACCCCGACGTGCGGCCAGTCCGGATGTCCGGCCGGCCCGTCACCCACCATCGCGACGAATCCACCGGTGTAGGGTCGGATTTCGAGGCCATCGGAGGTACTGAGCACCACTTCCAGCACTGGTCGGCCGGCCTGCACGCCCCAGGTGGTGGGCAGTACCCACTCCGGGTGGTCCACGCTGGCCATCCCCACCGGCGCGGCCACTCGGACTCCAACCCCGGCCGCACGCAGCATGTCCGGTTCCCCGATACCGGAGAGCATCAGCAGGTGTGCCGAACCGATCGCGCCGGCACTCAGCACGATTCGATCGGCCGGGTAGGTCACGGCCTGCCCGTCCGGGCGCACCGCCAGCGCCCCGCTGACCCTGGTGCCGCTGAACAGGAGTCGGACCACTCGGGTGCCGCTGTGCACGTGCAGGTTGGGCCGATCCAGCACGGGTTCCAGGAACGCCGCGCCCGGACCCATCCGGACCCCGTCGACGATGTTCAGCGGTACCGCACCGACGCCGTCAGGCAGACCGAACTGATCGGCCGAGTTCAGGTCCGTCAGCCAGGGGAAACCCATGCCTGCCGCGGATTGCACGAACTGCGCTGTGCTGCTGTTGATTTCGGCGGTGCGCTGGACCTGCACCGGACCGCAGCTACCGTGCCCCGCGCCACGCTGATCCAGGTCGGTTTCGATGACACAGAAGTGCCCGAGCACCTCGTCCCAGCCCCAGCCCGGCAGATCCCAGTCGGCGAAGTCGGCCGGTACCGCACGGCAGAAGTAGCCGCCGTTGACCGCGCCGGAACCGCCGACCGTCTTGCCGCGCACCAGCTGCACCTGGCGGGCCGGCTGCTCGGTCAGGGTGCTGGTGTAGCGGTTCACCAGCGGGCTCGCGGTGCCGACCGGCAGCCGGGTGGCGTCCCGGGTGAGTGCCCGGACCCCGGGGTCGGCCGGACCCGGCCCGGTTTCCAGTGCCCGCACCGTGCAGTCGGGATTCTGCGAAAGCCGTTCGGCCAGCACTGATCCGGCGCTACCGGTGCCGACGATCAGGACGTCGGCGCGGGGTGCTTCGGTCAACCCCGATCAGGCCTTGATCTGCGGCTTGAGCGGCCCGAGGTTGCGTTCCAGTACCACTCCGGCCCACAGACCTGCACCGTAGGCCAGGTCGTCGAGCCGCTTGAGCAGCAGATAGGGCAGCACCCCGATCGGTTTGACGTCGTCCTCGATGGCATGCCGGCGCTTGAGCCAATCGATCAGGCCGTCCAGGATCGCGGCCAGCAGCACCGCACGGCGCACGCGTCGGGAGAACAGTGCGGCCGTCACCGCCACCGGCCAGTAGTGCCGGCACACCGCGGTCGCCAACTGCAGCGCCGCCGCGCCGACACCGCGGGCCGCGACCGTCGCGACGTCACCGAACTGGGTTTCCGGGGCCCGCATCGACCGGGCGATCCGGCTCCCGCTGATCGCGGCAGCCAGCAGCGATCCCAGATAACCCAGCCGGGAGCCGAGCGCCAGCAGGATCCAGAGCAGCATGGTGGCTCCGGAGATCAGCACCGGGGCGGTCTTGTCCGGGTGCCGACTGGCCAGCGGTGCGGCCGAACTGCCGTAAAACGCCTTGCGCGCCAGCCATTCCCGTGGATCAGTGCGATGTTCGTGGGCGACCAGCGCAATCGGTTCATAGCGCAGCCGGGCACCGGACTCGATCAGCCGCCAGCACAGGTCGACGTCTTCGCCGGAGTGCAGCGCCTCGTCGAAGCCGCCGACGTCCAGCAGCGCCGAGCGACGGCAGATGATGGCCGCGCTGGGCACATAGGACACCGTGCCGTAGGGCACCACCGGGGCTTCGCGTTGGCCCAGGTCCAATGAGGAGCGCACCGCCTCGTAGCGGGCGACCAGGCTTTCGTTCTGGGTCAGTCCGACGATCCGCGGCGCCACCAGCGCGACCGCGGGATCGCAGAAGTGCCCCAGCAGCGCCTCCAGCCAGCCGCGCCGCGGCACCACGTCGGAGTCCAGGAAGGCCACGTACTCGGTGTGCGCCGCACGCAGGCCGGCGTTGCGGGCCGCGGCCGGACCGCGGCTGACCGGCAGCCGCAGCACCTCGACCTCGCAGTAGGTTTCATGAAAGTCGGCCGAGGTCAGCGGGGTCACCGAACCGTCGTCGACCACCAGAACCCGCAACCCACGCAGCACCGAAACCAAACGGTGCACACCAGATGGGTTGTCGCGCACCGGGATTACCACCGTCACCGCGCGATACGACGGCCCACCGGCTGGCCGCGGGTGCGCCACCGTGGCGTCCAGCAGGGTGCGCGCCAGTTGCGCGCTGACCGCGTCGTGCACCTCGAGCCGGCCGCCGCTGAGCAAAGTTTGCGCGGCCGGCGCCAAGCGCAGCAGCCGGGTCGGCGAACCGCCGAGCAACGCGGCACCATGGCCCAGCACCCGGACCCGCCGATCCACCTGCACGGCAAACCCGTTGGGGAGTCGCTGTTGACTCATGTCAGCAACCCGTCGGCCTGCGGCGTCCAGCGTCGGATCCGAGCCGCGCAGTCAGCCACCATCTGCTCGAAGATCCGCTGACCGGCCGTCGCGGTGGCCGTGGTCGGATCCCCCAGTACCCCCAGTTCGCTCACCGCGGCAATCCCCCCTCGGATCACGGTCGGCAGCAGTTCGGCCAGCGGAGCCACATTTCCCGGACGGGCTTCGGCGACCCGCACGTCGGCAGGTGAAAGATGCAGCAATAGCGAGGTTTCGGTGTGCCCGGCGTGCGCATCACCACCGGGCACCAGGCACGGACACCACGCGGCGTCCCGGCCTTCGGCGCGCAACGTGCCGACCGCGGCGCGCAGCGCAGCCAGGTTGCCGCCGTGACCGTTGACGAATACCAGCCGGTCAGCCCAGCAACACGCCGAGCGGCCGTACTCCACCAACAGCTCGGTCAACACTTCGACGCCGATCGAGATGGTGCCCGGAAAGTCCTGATGCTCGCCGCTGGCGCCGTAGGCCAGCGCAGGTGCCACCAGGCAGCCGGGCTCGGTGCCCAGCCGCTCGACGGCCCCGCGGGCCACCGCGGATGCGATCCGGGTGTCGGTGTCCAGCGGTAGGTGAGGGCCGTGCTGCTCGGTGGATCCGACCGGGACGATCACGACAGGTGCTGCGCCATTGAGCTGCTGCGAGGTCGAATTCGCAAGTTCAGCCGCCAATGCCACCCCGCGATGGTAAGCCGAATTCACCTGGCGTGTACCGCTTGTTGGTTCCCAAGATGATTTTCTTTCACCGAGCTGCCGACCGGTGCCGACGCGGCGTTCACGTTCGTCCCGTCTGCCCCGCGCGTACCAGCCGATCTGGACTCGATCAACCAAACTCAGTTCTGCTCGCGCGGCACCCCGAGCGTACGGAAGAAACCGTCCGGCGCCAGGATGTCCTCGGGCGTCAGGTCGTGGATCGAGGACTTGCCCAGGCCGCGCAGTGCCGAGTCGATCCCGCCGGACAAGATGTCCAGCACGTTCTCCACGCCGGCCTGCCCGTTGGCCGCCAGGCCCCACAGGTAGGCCCGGCCGATCATCACCGCACGCGCACCCAGAGCAACGGCCTTGACCACGTCGCTGCCTCGCCGGACGCCGCCGTCCAGCAAAACCTCGATCTGGTCGCCGACGGCGTCGGCGATGGCCGGCAGGCAGCGGATCGCCGCCGGCGTGCCGTCCAGGTTGTTGCCGCCGTGGTTGGACACCGTGATTGCCGAAACCCCGGCGTCCACAGCACGTTTGGCGTCGTCGACGCGGACGGTGCCCTTGAGCAGGAACGGCGCGTCCGGCCACTGCTCGCGCAGCCAGGCGATGTCCTCCCAGGTCGGCGGCGGGGTGCCCATCCACTGGCCGTAGGCCTCGAAGAAGGTGGGTCCCCGTTCACCGCGTCGGCCCTGGTTGGGCACCCGCAGGTCCGGTGGCCGCAGCGTCTTGGCGAAGCTGAAGAACCAGCGTGGCTTGGTGATCGCCTCGGGCGCCATCTTGAGCATGGTGCGCAGATCCATCTGCTCGGGGATCTTCGGGCTGCCCCAGTCCCGCCCGTGGCTGAAACTCCAGTCGGTGGTGACGATCAGTCCCTTCGCGCCGGCATCCTTGGCGCGCTGCACCCGTTCGGCGATCTCGTCGCGGCTGCCCAGCCAGTAGATCTGGAAGAGGATCTTGTCGTTGACCGCGGTGACCTCCTCCATCGGCTTGGAGGCGAACGAGGACAACCCCATCGCGGTGCCGCGCGCGGCCGCGGCCCTGGCCACCGCCACCTCACCGTCCGGGTCGACCGCCTGCACACCGGTCGGCGAGATGATGACGGGCAGCGAAATCTCCTGTCCCAGCACGGTTGTCGCCTGGTCCCGCTTCTCGGTGGCACCCACCACATGCGGGGCGAAGCCGAGTTCGGCGAAGGCCTCGACGTTGTCGGAGACCGTCACGCCCTTTTCGCTGGCCGAGATCAGCGACGAGTAGGCGGATTTGGGCAGTCGCTTCTTGGCCCGCTGCTGGGCGATGGCGACGGTCTCGAACCAGGTATCACGAGCCATGAGATCAGATTGGACTTTCGTTGCAGAACTTCTTGGGCGGGACGGTCAGGAGCTTGAGCGGGATCGGCCCCTTGCGGCCGCCGCTGCGGGAGTGGTCGACGCTGGACTTGGGCTTGTCCCGGTCGAGTGCCAACGCGGGTTCGCCATAGCCCTGCACGCATTCGGGATCCGGGCCGTCCATCGGCAGACCGGTGAAGAACTTGGCCGCCATGCAGCCACCGCGGCAGGCGTCGTAGTGCCCGCAACTGCCGCAGGCACCCGGCGACTGCGGTGCGCGCAGGTCGGCGAACAGCTGCGAGTTCTGCCAGATGTTGGCAAATCCGTTGTCAGTCAGGATGTTTCCGGCCAGGAAGTTCTCGTGGATGGCGAACGGGCAGGCGTACACGTCGCCCACCGGGTCGATCAGGCAGACCACCCGGCCGGCGCCGCACAGGTTCAGGCCGGCCAGCGCGCCGGGCTCGCCCAGCCCGGACAGGTGGAAGAACGAGTCGCCGGTCAGCACCCGTTCACCGTGCGCCACCAGCCAGTCGTAGAGCTGAACCTGCTGCGCCGGGGTGGGGTGCAGGTCATCCCAGACGTCGGCGCCGCGGCCGGACGGACGCAGCCGGGTGATCCGCAGCGTGGCACCGTAGTGGTCGGCCAGCGCCTTGAAGTCGTCGAGCTGGTCGATGTTGTGCCGGGTGACCACCACCGAGATCTTGGCGTCGGCGAAGCCCGCGGCGCGCAGATTCTCCAGGGCCCGCACCGCCATCGCGAACGAACCGGGGCCGCGCACCGCGTCGTTGACCTCCGCGGTGGCGCCGTCCAGCGAGATCTGCACGTCGACGTAGTCGCTGGCGGCCAGCTTGGCGGCCACCTCCTCGGTGATCCGAACCCCGTTGGTGGAGAACTTGACCCCGACGTGGTGTTCGGTGGCGTAGTCCACCAGCTCCCAGAAGTCCGAGCGCACAGTGGGTTCGCCGCCACCGATGTTGACGTAGAACACCTGCATGCGTTCCAGTTCGTCGATGATGGCCTTGCACTGCTCGGTGCTCAGCTCGCGCGGGTCACGCTTACCCGACGAGGACAGGCAGTGCACGCAGGACAGATTGCACGCGTAGGTCAGTTCCCAGGTCAGGCAGATCGGGGCGTCCAGTCCACGTTCGAACTGGTCGACCAGCCTGGGCACGGGGGCCACGGAGGTCATGGTTGCTCCTCGTCTTCACCAGATGTCGAGCGGGGGATCAGCATGTTCGAGCCGGCCAGCACTTGCAGGGCCCGTAAGTACGGTTCTTGCGCATCGTCGTCGATACCCGCTGCGCGACAGGCGGATCGGACGTCCTGGTGGTCATCGAGTGCGGAGACCAATTCCAAGATGGTGCGGTTCTTCAGGAAGGACAACTTGCGGGTGCCGAAGTGGTAGAGCAGCGCGCCGAATGGTTCCGGCCGCACCGCCACCTGCGGGTGCAGACGCCAGCCGCGATCCGGGTCGAACGCGAGAGCGCGTTCCACCCCGGCCGCGACCGGCGCCTCCGCCATGGTCAGTAGACCCCGCACATGCCGTCGATGGACACCTCTTCCACCAGCGACTCGGAGACCAGTTCGGTGTCGGTGACCTGCTGGTTCTGCTCCATTGATGATCCACCTTTCAACGTGTGAGACTCGACACATCGGGCCTCGCCGGGACAGAATATGGCATCGGGTGCCGAAACGACAAGAGGAGGGCGGGGTGCGCAGTCCTCGGGTGGGGCGTCGTCGCTCCACGACGCGCGACCACATTGCCGACGTGGCCATCGAGTTGTTCGGCGCGCACGGCTTCGCGACGGTCAGCGTCGACGACGTCGCCGCAGCGGCCGGGATCTCCCGGCGCACGCTGTTTCGGTACTACGCCTCCAAGAACGCCATCCCGTGGGGCGACTTCGAAGCCCACCTGCAGCATCTGGCGGGTCTGCTCGACGACGTCGACCCGGAGGTACCGCTGCCCGACGCACTGCGCTCAGCGCTGCTGGCGTTCAACACCTTTGGCGACGCCGAGACCAGCAAGCACCGGCAACGCATGCAGGTGATCCTGCAGACCGACGAACTGCAGGCCTACGCGATGACGATGTATGCGGGTTGGCGCGAGGTGATCGCCGAGTTCGTGGCCGCCCGGGCCGGACTGAAGACCTCCGATCTGGTGCCGCAGACCATCGCCTGGACCATGCTCGGGGTCGCGCTGGCGGCCTACGGGCATTGGCTGGCCGACGCCTCGGTGTCGCTGCTGGACGCGCTCAACGCGGCATTCGACGTGGCGGTGCCGGGCCTGGCCGTAGGGTTGCCCGCGCACCGCGGCGGGAAGGTCGCGACGTGCTGACCCGGCTGCGGATCGAGAACTTCAAGGCCTGGCAGGACACCGGCCAGATCGAGTTCGCGCCGCTGACCATCCTGTTCGGCACCAACTCGTCGGGCAAGTCCAGCCTGCACCAGTTCCTGCTGATGCTGCGTCAGACCGTGCAATCCCCGGACCGCAGGCGGGTGTTGCACACCGGCGACGCCGGCACGCCGGTGGATTTGGGCAGCTACGCGCAACTGATCCGCAACCGTGACCTGACCGCGCCGCTGCGCTTCGAGCTGTCCTGGCGCCCGCCGGAACCGGTCGACATTCATGATCCCAACAGCGGCAAGACCTTTGGCGGCACCGACCTGGACTTCGCCGCACAGATCGCCGCCTCGAACAGCACGCCGCCGCGGGTGCACGTCGATACGTACTCCTACACACTGCATACCGCCGCGGGCGAGCGGCTGACGCTGGGCAGTACCCGCGACGAGGCCCAGATGTACCGGATGGTCGCCGCGGGCGTCGAGTTGGTGCGCACTCCCGGGCGCGAGGGGCACGTCTCGGCACCGTCGCACTTCCACGCCTTCCCCGACGATCTGACGGTCCGCTATCAGCACCTGGACTTCGCACCCGACTTCACGCTGGCCCTCGAACAGCAACTGCGCGCGCTGAACTATCTGGGACCCTTGCGCGAGAAGCCCGGCCGGCTGTACCGCTGGTCGGGCGAGGAGGTCGGCGACGTCGGCTGGCGCGGCGAGCGCACCGTCGAGGCGCTGCTGGCCGGACGCGACCGCCGCTTCGAGCAGCGCTCCCGAGCCGACTCGGAACCGCTGCAGGTCGTGGTGGCGCGCTGGCTCGAACAACTCGGCGTCATCGACGGGTTCTCGGTGCAGCCCATCGCACCGGGCCGTGACGAGTACGAGGTGCGGGTGAAATCGCCTGGGACCGAACGCGAAGTGCTGCTGACCGACGTGGGTTTCGGCGTGTCCCAGGTGCTGCCGGTGGTCGTCGAGTGTTTCTATGCGGCGCCGGGGTCCACCGTGATCATGGAACAACCCGAGATTCACCTGCATCCCTCGGTGCAGTCCGGTTTGGCCGACTTGTTCATCGAGGCGATCTCGATGCGCGAGCAGCAGCAGAACCGAAACCTGCAGCTGATCGTCGAATCGCACTCCGAGCACCTGCTGCGCCGACTGCTGCGCCGGATCGCCGAGCAGAACCTCGATCCGGGCCTGGTGCGGTGCTACGTGGTGGATGCCGGGGCATCCGGCTCGACCATCGCACCGCTGCAGGTCGACGAATTCGGCAATGTGCTCAACTGGCCGGCCAACTTCTTCGGTGACCCGGCCGCGGACCTGGTCGCTCAGAGTCGCAGCGCGCGGGCCCGGCGGCGCTCGGCGGGTCCGCAGACGTGAGCCGGGTGATCGACACCAATGTCCCGCTGGTGGTCAAGTTTCCCGACGGGCATCCGCAGGAACTGGTCGACGCCTGCGAAGAGCTGATCGAAGACATCCTGAGCGGGCAATCGGTGGTGGTGACCGACGCGGCCGGTGAGATCGTCGCCGAGTACATGCACCAGCTCAGCCACAGCGGTCAGCCCAGCCTGGGCGATGCGTTCGCCCGCTACGTGCACGACTTCCGTTATGCCTGGGGCGAATCGGCGCTTCCGGACATCGGGCCGGATCCCGACCAGGAGAACAGCTACGCGGTGCTCGACGGCGACGACGCCGGCATCGACCCTTCCGACCGCAAGTTCGTCGCGGCCGCCAAGGTGGCCGAGGTACCGATCGTGCAGGCAACCGATACCAAATGGCTTGACTGGGGCCAGGTTCTGGGCCGGCACGGAGTGCGGGTGGTCTATGCTCACGAAAAGTCGTTGCGCGCTGCCTACCGCGCGAAATTCGGCCGGGAGGCGCCATGACCGAAGACTTCTTCCGGTTTCCTTCGACCGCGTACCTGGTGCGGCCGCGCGGCGTCGATGTGCGCGCCGACAAGGTGTTCGACGACGAGGAGCGCGCCGAGTTCTTGTCCCATCACCTGCACCTCGAGGAGAAGATCGACGGCCAGAATCTGGGTATCGCCTCCGACGGTGCGGAGTTGCGCTTCCAGGCGCGCGGCAGCGAGGTCAGTTTCGGCGGCCGGCATTTCCGCGGGCTTCAGACCTGGGTGCGGCCGCGCGCGACCCGGATCGCCGAGGCACTGGGCACCGACCTGATCCTGTTCGGTGAATGGTGCGCGGTCACGCACAGCGTGTACTACGACGCGCTGCCGGACTGGTTCCTGGTGTTCGACGTCTACCAGCGCTCGACGGGCCGGTTCTGGGAGACCGCGCTGCGCGACGAGCTGGCCCGGGACCTCGGATTGTTCGTGGTGCCGTTCCTGACCGAGGGCACCTTCGAGCTCGCCGAACTCGACGCGCTGACCCACCAGCGAAGCCGCGTCAGCCATCAGCCGATGGAGGGCCTGGTGGCGCGGATCCAGGATTCCTCCGGCGCACTGGACCGCGCCAAACTGGTCCGGTCGGATTTCGTGCAGCAGATCGACCAGCACTGGATGAGCGGACCGCAACGGCCCAACCGGCTGGCCGACGACCGCTACCTGCCGGGATCCTGACTCGGGGTCAGCCGATCACCTCGGAAATCGGTGCGCCGGAGGCGATCTTGGTGCGGGCCTTCATCACCTTGCCGGGCATGCCGCCGCCGACCACGCCGACCAGGACGCCGTCGCGCTCGTAGTAGGCCAGGAACTTGCGGCCGTCGTCCTCGACCACGTGCACGATGTCGTCGGCTTCGGGCTCGCCGAGGCACTGGATCTTGACGTCGTACTGGTCGCTCCAGAAGTACGGCACCACGACCGCTTCCGGCGGCTCCTGCCCGAGCAGCGAGGGCACCAGCACCCGGGCTTGCTCGGCGACGTTGCTCCAGTGCTCCACCCGGGCCTGGTGTCCGGTGGCGTCCTGCCAGGACGCCACATCGCCGAGCGCCCAGACGTGCGGCGCGCTGGTGCGGCCGACCCGATCGCAGACCACGCCGTTGTCCACCGCGATGCCGCTGCCGTCCAGCCAGTCGGTGGCCGGCCGGGAACCGATGCCGACGATCACCAGGTCGGCTTGCACCTCGGTGCCGTCGGAGAGCACCACCTTGGCGACCCGGCCGGCGTCGTCGCCGGACACCTCGGACACCCCGATCCCGGTCCGCACGTCCACGCCCTGAGCCTGGTGCAGCCGGGAGACCAGGGCGCCGATCTGCTCGCCCAGCACCGAAGCCAGCGGCTGCGGTTGCGGCTCGACCAGGACCACCTCGACGTCCAGCGCGCGCAGGCTGGCGGCCACCTCGCAGCCGATGAACCCGGCACCGACCACCACGGCGCGGCGCGCCGAACCGGCCTGGGCGCGCAGCGCCTGGCTCTCGTCGTAGTTGCGCAGCACGTGGATGCCGTCGAGATCCGGGAAGGACGGGATCCGCCTGGGCACCAGACCGGTGGCGATCACCAACTCGTCGTAGCCGATGGTGCGGCCGTCGGCCAGCGTGATGGTCGCGGCGTCGGTGTCCAGGCCGGTGACCGCCGAGTCGAGCTCGAGCGTGATGTTGTTCTCGTCGTAGAACTCGCGCGGTTTGAGCGTCACCTGGGTGAAGTCGTGGTCGTCCTTGTGCAGGACGTCCTTGGACAGCGGCGGCCGGTCATAGGGCAGGTGCACCTCGTCGCTGACGATGATCACCTCTCCGGTGAACTCCGAGCGGCGCAGCTGCTCGGCGGTCCTGGCCGCAGCCAGACCGCCTCCGACGATCACTACCTTTTTTTCACCCACGAGCCCATTTCTTACACGATGCGTCTCGCCGACGGTCTACCACCCTTGAGCACCCCGGTCCGGCGGGTGGGGATTTCGCGCCGAAAACTGCCCGCCGGGACGCGCCAGTGCGCACTATTGACGTCGTTGCCGAGTGCAGGGGGTGTGATGAGCTCACCGGTGAGCCTGACCCAACAGATGGTGCGGCGCCGGCCGGTGCTCGGTGCGCCCGTCGCGCACGGTGCGGACGAAGGGCTGAAACGCTCCATCGGGGTGTTCCAGCTGACCATGTTCGGGGTCGGTGCCACGGTGGGCACCGGGATCTTCTTCGTGCTGGCACTCGCGGTGCCCGAGGCCGGCCCCTCGGTGGTGATCGCCTTCCTGGTGGCCGGGTTCGCCGCGGGCCTGGCGGCCATCTGCTACGCCGAACTTGCCTCGGCCGTGCCGGTTTCCGGCTCCACCTATTCCTATGCGTACACCACGCTGGGCGAGCTGGTCGCGATGGGCGTGGCAGCCTGCCTGCTCTTGGAATACGGGATCGCGACGGCCGCGGTCGCGGTCGGCTGGAGTGGCTACCTCAATCAACTGCTCGACTATGTGGTCGGCTTCCGGCTCCCGGACGCCATCTCGATGGCGCCGTGGCCGCACACCGACGGTGCACCGTGGGCGGTGATCAACCTGCCGGCCGTGCTCCTGGTGCTGATGTGCGCATTCCTATTGATCCGCGGTGCCAGCGAGTCGGCCCTGGTCAACAGCGTCATGGTGCTCATCAAGCTCGGCGTGCTGGTGCTGTTCGCGGCGGTGGCGTTCACCGCCTTCGACGCCAGCCAGTTCAGCGACTTCGCCCCGTTCGGCGCGGCCGGCATCGGCGCGGCGGCCGGCACCATCTTCTTCTCCTACATCGGCCTGGATGCCGTCTCGACCGCGGGCGACGAGGTCAAGGACCCGCAGCGCACCATGCCCAAGGCGATCATCGCCGCGCTGCTGATCGTCACCGCGGTGTACCTGTTGGTGGCCGTCTCGGCGCTGGGCACCCAACCGTGGACCGAGTTCGAGGAGCAGGAGCAGGCCGGGCTAGCCACCATCCTGGACCAGGTCACCGGATCCACCTGGCCCGGACTGGTTCTGGCCGCCGGTGCGGTGATCTCGATCTTCTCGGTCACGTTGGTGACCATGTACGGCCAGACCCGCATCCTGTTCGCGATGGGCCGCGACGGCCTGCTGCCGGCCCGGTTCGCCAAGGTCAACCCGCGGTCGATGACCCCGGTGTTCAACACCGTCGTCGTCGCCGTGATCGTGGCACTGCTGGCCGGCTTCATCCCACTGGATGCGCTGGCCGACATGGTCTCGATCGGCACCCTGACCGCGTTCATCGTGGTGTCGGTCGGCGTCATCATCCTGCGCCGGCGCGAACCCGACCTGCCGCGCGGATTCCGGGTGCCCGGCTACCCGGTAACACCGATCCTCTCGATCCTGGCGTGCGGCTACATCCTGGCCAGCCTGCACTGGACCACCTGGCTGGCCTTCGGGGTCTGGGTGTCGGTGGTGATCGGCTACTACCTGCTCTGGGGTCGACACAACAGCGCGCTCAACCCCGGTGCGAGCGGCGGCGTGGTGTCCGCACCGGGCCTGACCGAGGAGTCGAAATGACGGTCCTGGTCGGCTATCTGGCCGGCAAGTGTGGGCACGCACCGCTGAACCTCGCGGTCGAGGCGGCCCGGGTGCTGAACACGTCGCTGGTGGTCGTCGCGGTGGTACCGCGCCCGTGGATGGTCCCGTCCCCGGCCCGGGTGGACGACGAATTCGCCGCCTACGCACGAAAACTCGGAGCCGACTCGGAACGCGAGGCGCGCGGCTACCTGGCGGCGTTGACCGCGGATATGGACGTCAGCTTCCTGCAGATCAGCCACCGCACCGCAGGAGACGGCCTGCTGGAGGCGGTCGAGCAGACCGGCGCCGACGTGCTGGTCGTGGGGTCCTCGGCGGACGGGGCGCTGGGTCGGGTGGTGCTGGGTTCCACCACCGACTGGCTGCTGCACGCCTCGCCGATCCCGGTGGCGATCCCGCCGCGTGGTCATCGCCGGTCCAAGACCGGGCTGACCCGGATCACCTGTGCCTACGCCGGAACCCCGGAGTCGGCCCGGGCGGTGGCGCGCGTGGTGGCGCTGACCCGGGACTTGCAGGTGCGACTGCGCATCGTCAGCTTCGCTATCCGCGGGCGCACCATGTTCCCGCCGGAAACCGGTCTGCACGCCGAGGATTCGCTGCTGGCCACCTGGGTGACCCAGCTGCGGGGACTGCAACAGCAGTTGCGCGACGACGGTGTGATCGGCGCCGACGTCGAGTGCGAGGTGGTCGCCGGCGGCGGCTGGGATCAGGCGCTGGATGCCACCGACTGGGAAGATGGTGACCTGTTGGCGGTGGGCAGCAATGCGCGGCGCAGCCTCAAGAGCGTGTTCCTGGGTTCGCACGGCGCCAAGATCATCCGGCACAGTCCGGTGCCGGTGCTGGTGCTGCCCGGCTGATCAGTACTTCATTACGCCGCGGTCGACGGCGATCTGCGAACCGGAGATGGTCATCGAGGCGTCGCCGGCCAACCAGGCCACCACGTCGGCCACCTCATCGGGTGACATGAACTCCTGCAGACCCGGCTTGCCCTCGCGGGCAACGGGTTTGAGCGGCATCGGAGCGAAACTGTGCAGGTAGGTCGGGTACTTGGCGAACACCTCGGCCATCGCCTCGGGTTCGATCATCGGGGTCTGGATCGAATACGGGTGGATCGAGTTGACCCGGATGCCGTACTCCCCCACCTCCAGGGCCAGTGCGTTGGTGAGTGCGACCAGACCGAACTTGGACGCCGAATAGTGCGCGTTGCCCGGGGTGGCCTTCAGGCCCGCCGACGAGCTGACGATCACGATCGAGCCACCGTTGCCGGCCTCGATCATGGCCGGCACCGCGGCGCGCACGGTGCGCCAGGTGCCGTTGAGGTTGACGTCGACGACGGTGTCCCACTGCTCGGCGGACATCTCGAAGATCCGGCCCCAGCTCAGCACGCCGGCGTTGGCGACCACGACGTCGAGCCGGCCGAACTGCGCGACGCCGTCGGCCACCACCTGCTGCTGGCCGCTCAGGTCGCGGATGTCGACCTGGCGGGCCAGCACCTTGCGGCCGGCCTGCTCGACCAGGGCCGCGGTCTCGGCCAGGTCGTCGGCGGTGGGCATCGGGTAGGTGATGGTTTCCGAGACCGGCGCGCACACGTCGATCGCGATGATGTCGGCGCCCTCGCCGGCCAGCCGCACAGCATGCGCGCGGCCCTGGCCGCGTGCGGCTCCGGTGATGAAGGCCACCCGGCCGTCCAGGGATCCCATTCGCTGCGTCCTTTCGCCGAACCGGGTGTCCTGCCCGCCCGAGGTTACTAGAACGTGTTCTAGGAAGACACCGCGTCCGTGCCGATCACCGGGAGTTCTGGTGGAATGTCCCCATGGCCGACGATCCCACCCGACCGTCCAGCATCGCGGTTCTGACCAGTGGCGGTGACGCGCCGGGCATGAACGCCGCAGTGCGTGCGGTGATCCGCACCGCGGCCCATCACGGCATCGACGGCTACGCCGTGCACGAAGGTCTGCAGGGCCTGGTGCTCGGCGGTGATCTGATCCGGCGGATGACCCCGGTGGACACCGGCGGCATCCTGCATCGGGGCGGCACCGTGATCGGTACCGCGCGCTCGGCGGAGTTCCGGACCCGCGAGGGCCGGCGTGCCGCGGTGCGCAATCTGATCGAACACGACATCGACGCGCTGGTCGCGATCGGCGGCGACGGGACACTCACCGGCGCCAACGTCTTCCGCAGCGAATGGCCGGACCTGCTGGCCGAACTGGTGAGCGCCGGTGAGGTTTCCGAGCACGCCGCGGCCGCGCACCCGTATCTGCGGCTGGTCGGTTTGGTCGGTTCGATCGACAACGACATGTCCGGCACCGACATGACGATCGGCGCCGACACTGCACTGCACCGCATCATCGAGGCGGTCGACGCGCTGCGCAGTACGGCGGCCAGCCACCAGCGCACCTTCATCGTCGAGGTGATGGGCCGGCACTGCGGCTATCTGGCGTTGATGTCCGGCCTGGCCACCGCGGCCAACTGGGTGTTCCTGCCCGAGCAGCCGCCGGACGCCGACTGGCGCTCGCGGATATGCCGAGACCTCAAGGCAGGCAGGGACATCGGCCGCCGGCAGAGCGTGGTGATCGTCGCCGAAGGCGCGCACGATCAGGACGGCAACCCGATCACCGTCGAGGACATCCGCAGCCTGCTCGAGACCGAGTTGGACGTGGATGCCCGGATCACCATCCTGGGGCACGTCCAGCGTGGCGGTGCGCCCAGTGCCTTCGATCGCTATCTGGCCACCCAACTCGGCCACGCCGCCGTCGAGCAGCTGCTGGCCGAGGGACCCGACGCCGAACCGCAGTTGATCGGGCTGCGCGGCAACCGGGTGGCGGCGGCGCCGCTGATGGAATGCGTCAGCCGCACCCAGGCGGTGGCCGAACGGATCGCCGCCGGGGACTACGAGGGCGCAATGGCGTTGCGCGGCGGCAGCTTCCGGGAGTCGCACCGGATTCTGCGGACCATCCAGCAGGCCGCGGCCAAACCCAGCAGCCAGGGCCGCCGGTTCCGGATCGCGGTGCTGCACGGCGGCGGACCCGCCCCGGGGATGAACGCGGCGGTGCGGGCCGCGGTCCGACTGGGATTGGATCGCGGCTACTCGGTGTTGGCGGTGCGCAATGGTTTCCGCGGTTTGCGCAAGGGTGAGATCACCGAGATGGGCTGGATGGACGTCAGCGGCTGGGTGGCCGACGGCGGCGCCGAGATCGGCACGAATCGCTATGTGCCGCGCGGCTCCGACATCGAGCAGATCGCCGAACAACTGGCCGCGCACCGCGTCGACGCGGTGCTGATGGCCGGCGGCTGGACCGGGTATCAGGCAGCGCATGTGCTGCACGAACACCGGGGCCAGTACCCGGCTTTGGACATTCCGATCGTGTGCCTGCCGATGACGATCAACAACGACCTGCCCGGCAGTGAACTCAGCATCGGTTCGGACACCGCGCTGAACAGCATCGTCGGCGACGTCGACAAGATCCGGCAGTCCGCGGTGGCGACCCGGCGGGTGTTCGTGGTGGAGGTGATGGGCCACGACTGCGGGTATCTGCCCCTGGTCAGCGGGGTGGCGTCCGGGGCCGAGCGGATCTATCTGCCCGAGGAGGGCATCACCCTCGACGACCTGACCACCGACCTGCGCACCCTGACCGAGTGCTTCCGCTCAGGCAAACGGCTCGGTTTGATCATCCGGGGCGAGGGCGCAGATCCGGTGTACACCACGGGTTTCATCACCTCACTGTTCGAGAAGGAGGGCGGTGCGCTGGAGCTGTTCGACGCCCGGCAGTCCATCCTGGGCCACCTGCAAGAGGGCGGTGACCCGTCACCGTTCGACCGGATCCATGCCACCAGCCTGACCGCACGCTGCATCGAATTCCTGGCCGAACAACTCGAATCCGGTACGCGGGCCAGCGCGATGGTCGGATTCCAGTCCGGCCGACTGCAATTCACCGATCTGACGTCGTATCCCAGGCTGATCGAGGAGCACGCGCAGCGGCCGATCGAGCAGCGCTGGATGGACCGCCGGGCGCTGGCCGAGATCATGACGAGCTGAGCTGTCGCCGCGATGCCCGAGGACCTGCTGATCGCCCGCAACCCGGAGGAGGGTACGTCGCTGCCGTACCTGATCCGGTTGCCGTTGGGCCCGGACGGCATCGTGCTCAAGACGCGGGAGACCTGGCCGCGCACCGCGAAGGTGTACTGCCATCGGGTCGAGGAATGGCCGGCCGACGCCGAGGTGCTGGAGCGGTTGGCCGTCCGCTCGATCAGCAAGCGCGGCGCGGCCATCGATCTGGTGCTCGAACGTGGGCGGGAGAACCGTTCGCAGTTCGTGCTGACCCGCGCGCGCGGCCGCGAGATGGTGTTCTGGCAGTCGCGGCGCACCGCCAAACAGGCCCGACCCAACGTCACGCTGCCGACGGCCCGCGCGCACGGCCGTGCGTTGGAGATCGTGGTGGACAGCCATGAACGCTACGGCTACAAGTTCAGCGACCAGCAGGCGACGACGGTGCGGGCCGCGCTGCCGGCCGGCGACTACGGGGTCTACAGCGACGACGTTTTGGTCGCCTCGGCCGAGCGCAAGAGCATCGAAGATCTGTCCGCCGGACTGCTGAGCGGCAAACTCACCTACCAGTTGGCCGAGTTGGCAGCGCTGCCGCGGGCCGCGGTGGTCGTGGAGGCCGGCTACTCGCGGGTGTTCAAGCTCGAACACGTCAACGCGTCGGTGGTAGCCGAGGCGCTCGCCGAGGCCCAGGCCCGCTTCCCGGCGGTGCCCATCGTGTTCACCGAAACCCGGGCACTGGCCCAGGAATGGATCTACCGATGGTTGGGCGCCTGCCTGCATGAGCACGAATTGCACAGCGCCAGTGCGGATTTCCGTCCTGCGCCGAGCACAGCCAACTCGCGTTCAGATAGCGCTGAGGTAGCCGATCTGGGCCCAGACGCCTACCAGGATTCTGACTGAACGTGCGG